>JBKJRJ010000220.1:0-17425 GCA_046594705.1 Vicinamibacterales bacterium | reverse complement strand
AAAATCCCCGTCAGCTGTCGGCCGGTCGGCCGGTGTCGACACCGGCCGAGGCCCACCCCCACCCGCCGTTGGGGCCGGTCCTGAGACCGACCTGGATGCTACGCGGTCTTCTTGATGAAGTAGTCCACGAGCTCCGACGACGAATTGTCCATCTCGACATTGAAGTACTCGATGCGGCCGGTCAGGTAGTTGTAGAACCACACCGCCGGGATGGCGACGACGAGCCCGAGCGCGGTTTCGACGAGCGCTTCCGAGATACCGGCCGAGACCGCGCCGAGACCGCCCGAGCCGGTCGCCGCGATGCCCTGGAACGCCGTGATGATGCCGACGACCGTGCCGAGCAGCCCGACGAAGGGCGCGGTTGCGCCGATGGTGGCGAGCGCGGAGACACCCTTCTTGAGGTCGTTGGCGGTCAGCGCGGAGGCGCGCTGGATGGCGCGGCGGACCGTGTCGACGAGGTCCTCACGGCTCAGGTTGCCACCCGCTTCCTGCTGGAACTGATATTCCTGCAGTCCGGAGAGGACAACCTTGGCAAGGTGGCTGTAGCGGTAGTTCTTGGAGGACGAAATCGCGATCGCGTCCTTCAGCCGGCCTTCCTTCAGGTGCTTGGCGACCTGGGGCGCGTACAGCTTCGACTGTTTGCGGGCCTGCGCGAAGGTATAAATGCGCTCGATCGCGACGCCGAACGAGATCATCGACATGATGATCAGAATTACACCGATGCCCTTGGCAATCGGCCCCATCGCGCTCCACATCTCAATGAAATTCATTCGCCCATCCTCCGATGGTAGTAGCTGCCCTTATTGCAACGTGAAGTTTACCGTGACGGTCATGATGACCGGCACCGGCACGCCGTTCAGCAGCGTCGGCGTGAACACCCACTGCTTCACCGCGTCGAGCGCCGCCTGGTCCAGCAGCGGGATCGACCGGAGAACCTTCGCTTCTTTGACCCGCCCGTCGGGTCCGATGACCGCTTCGATGATGACGACGCCCTGAACGCGCGCGGACTGCGCGATGGGCGGGTAGTTCGGCTTCACGTCCCTGGTCTTGGTCGGCTGCTTGATGTTGCCGCCGACGCGGACGGGAGCTGAGGGAGGAGGAGGCGGCGGCGGGGCCTGCGGCAGACCGCCGACCACGCCCCCGACGACGCCGCCTGGCACGCCACCCTCGACACCGCCCGGGACGCCGACGCCCACGCTGGGCACCGAGACTTCCGGTTTGATTTCCTTCGGCGCCTCAACCGGCGCCGCGTTGGGGTTCGAAACCACCGGTACCACTTTGGGCTGCGCGACCGCGGGGGCCGGAGGCGGCGGGGGTGGCGGCGGCGGGGGCGGCGGGGCGGCCGCGAACGCCATCATCGAGGGAGGTGACGGCAGCACGTCGGTCGCCATCAACGGGATGATGATGACGGCCGCGAAGATGACCACGTGGGCCAGTATGGACAGCGGAACCGTATACCACTTCTGGGATCCCAGCTTGACCGACGGATTCACAACGTCGCCGAACATGTCACGCGGCACGTCTCAGCCCTCCTAACCCAGCAACTGCAGTCTTCGCGGCATGCGACCGCGGATTATAGTCACGCTCAAAAACAGGTGTCAACGAAGCTCCGTGACATTTAGACACCGATTTAGCGGATCCGGCCATTCGTTCAGCGTTCCACCTTAATCCGCATCCCGTAGAACGAGCGCCAGACGAACACCATCGAGCCAAGCACGAATGCTGCCGACAGCAGGTGACTCATCCCGGAGCCGTAATCCCGGGTCAACTGCACACCCAGTTCCACCGCCAGGAGGCCGAACAGGGTGGTGAACTTGATGATCGGGTTCAGCGCCACTGACGAGGTGTCCTTGAACGGGTCTCCAACTGTATCCCCAACCACGGTCGCCGCGTGGAGCGGCGTGCCTTTTTGTTTCAGCTCGACTTCCACGATTTTCTTGGCATTGTCCCAGGCGCCCCCCGCGTTGGCCATGAAGATGGCCTGGAAGAGCCCGAACAAGGCGATGGAAATGAGGTAGCCAATGAAGAAATAGGGCTCCAGGAAGGCGAAGCCCAGCGTGGCGAAGAACACCGCGAGGAAGATGTTGAACATCCCCTTCTGGGCGTATTGGGTGCAGATCTCCACGACTTTCTTCGAATCCGCGACCGACGCCTTCGCCGTGCTCTCGAGGTTGATGTTGGCCTTGATGAACTCCACCGCGCGGTAGGCGCCGGTCGTGACCGCCTGAATCGAGGCGCCCGTAAACCAGTAAATCATCGCACCGCCGCAGATCAGCCCCAGCAGGAAGGGCGGGTGGAGAATCGACAGCTTCTGGAGGTTTTCCGTCAATCCGTGCGTCAGCACCACGATGATCGAGAAGATCATCGTCGTCGCGCCGACCACCGCGGTGCCGATCAGCACGGGCTTCGCGGTGGCCTTGAAGGTGTTCCCCGCGCCGTCGTTCTCCTCCAGGAGGTGCTTGGCGCGCTCGAAGTTCACGTCGAAGCCGTAGTCCTGCTTGAGCTCCTGCTTGATGTTGGGCAGCGACTCGATCACCGACAGCTCGAACACCGACTGTGCATTGTCCGTGACAGGCCCGTAGGAATCGACCGCGATCGTGACCGGGCCCATGCCCAGGAAGCCGAACGCCACCAAACCGAAGGCGAACACCGCCGGGGCGATCATCAGCTGCCCGAGGCCGTAGCCGCTGACGATGTAGGCAATCGCCATCAGGCCGGCGATGACGATACCGAGCCAGTAGGCGCTGAAGTTGCCGGCCACCAGGCCCGACAGGATGTTGAGCGAGGGGCCGCCCTCCCGCGAGGAGGTCACGACTTCCTTGACGTGGGACGACTCCACCGAGGTGAAGATCTTCACCAGCTCCGGGATGATGGCGCCCGCGAGCGTGCCGCAGGTGATGACGGTCGAGAGCTTCCACCACAGGGTCGCATCGCCGCCGATGTTCGGCACCAGCAGGTAGGACGCCAGGTAGGTGACCGCCACCGAGAGGATCGACGTCAGCCACACCAGCCGGGTCAGCGGCGACTCGAAGTTCATGGTCGCCGCGGTGCCGTACTGCGCCTTCGCCATCGCTTCGTTAATCAGGTAGGAGGCGCCGCTGGTGATGACCATCAGGACGCGCATCACGAAGATCCAGACCAGCAACTGCACCTGCACGGCGGGCTCGGTCACCGCCACGAGGATGAACGAGATCAGCGCGACGCCCGTCACGCCGTAGGTCTCGAAGCCGTCGGCGCTCGGGCCGACCGAGTCCCCCGCGTTGTCGCCGGTGCAGTCCGCGATGACGCCGGGATTGCGCGCGTCGTCTTCCTTGATGTTGAAGACGATCTTCATCAGGTCGGCGCCGATGTCGGCGATCTTGGTGAAGATGCCTCCCGCGATGCGCAGGGCGGCGGCGCCGAGCGACTCGCCGATGGCGAAGCCGATGAAACACGCCCCGGCGTAGTCCCCAGGGACGAACAACAGGATGCAGAGCATCATGAACAGCTCGACGCTGATGAGCAGCATGCCGATGCTCATCCCGGCCTGCAGCGGAATCGCGTAAATCGGATACGGCAGGCCGCGCAGGCCCGCGAACGCGGCGCGGGAGTTCGCGAACGTATTCACCCGGATGCCGAACCACGCGACGCCGTAACTCCCGCCGATGCCCAGCAGGCTGAAGGCCAGGATGATGGCCACCTTCATCGGGCTGAAGTGCTGCAGCACCCCGAAGTAGAACACCATGATCACGCCGATGAAGAGCTCGAGCAGCAGGATGAACTTGCCCTGCGTGATCAGGTAGGTCTTGCACGTCTCGTAAATCAGCTCCGAGACCTCGAGCATGGAGCGGTGGACCGGCATGTTCTTGAGCCGGTAGAAAATCACCATGCCGAACGCCAGGCCGAGCACGCACACCACGAGGCCGCCCATCAGCAGCGTGCGGCCGTTGATGCCCTGGAATGTCTGGGTGCTGAGATCGGGCAGCACCAGGTTGGCTTCCCCGCCGGGACGTTCAGGGGCGGCGGCCTGGGCGGTGGTCTCCGGCACCGGCGGCTGAGCCTGTGCGAGGACAGGAAACCCCAGCGGCAGCAGCAGCGCTGCGAGGATGACGAGGGTTCGGAACTTTGCGATCATTGCCGTCCTTTGCGTGTAGTCAAAACACCGGATTATACCCGGAAATCCCCCACGCGGTCGTCGCCCCGCCGCGCCCTGATGCGTTCCGCGAGGGCCATCCCGCCGGTCAGGAAGATCCGGATGCCCTGCTCGACCGTGATGTCCGGATAGGACGCGCGGTCGCGCGGGCAGATCAGGATGTCGCCAAGATAGAGGTGGTTGGTCGGCACGTAGACCGCCACCAGGGGCTCGGGACCCTGCCCCTTGTCGATGCTGAATTCGCGCGTGAGAAACCCGAGCAGCAGTCCGCGCGAGGCGTCCTCGATCAGGACGACCCGCTTGAAGCCGTACTCGTTGTCGGGGGAAAACGCCACCACCAGCTGCTTCACCGGGGCGTAGACGCTCCGGAACAGCGGGACGTGCAGCAGCAGCCACTCCGCCCGCTGCAGCAGCCGCTTGCCCACCACGTTGGTCGCGATCGCACCGACGAGCACAATCGCCGCCGCCGTGGTGGCGAGACCCAGGCCCGGCAGCGGCTCGCTGCCGAACGACTTGAGGTAGAACGGCCGCACGAATCCGTCGATCAGCCTGAACAACCAGAGGACCGCCGCCACCGAGATGAACATCGGTACGGTGACGAAGAAACCCGCGATGAAGCTCCGGCGCAGCCACTGCATGGGGTCAGCGAGCCATCAGCCAGACCACCGTCACCGCGGCAAGCGCAAGCCGGTAGTAGGCGAACACGTTGAGCGAGTGCCCGGCGAGATACTTGATCAAAAACTTGATGGTGAAGAAGCCCACGACGGCGGAGGTCGCCATGCCGATGGCAAAGAGCTGGGCGTCGTGCAGCGTGACGCCAGCCTTGAACATGTGGAGCCCTTCCTTCAGCGCGCCGGCCGAGATGGCCGGGATGCCGAGCAGGAAGGAGAAGCGCGCCGCCGACTCGCGCGTCAGGCCCAGCAGCATGGCCATCGACATCGTCGAACCGGATCGCGACATGCCCGGGATCAGGGCGGCGGCCTGGGCGGTGCCGACGAGCAGGGCGCCGCCGGCGGTCAGCGCGTCCTCCTCGCGCGTGCGCGCGCCGAACCGCTCGGCCGCCAGCATCCAGAAGGCGCCGACCGCCAGGGTGACCGCGACCACGGCGGGAGTCCGCACGTGGGTCTCGAGCCATGACCCGAAGAGCAGCGCGATGACGACAACGGGGATGGTGCCGATCACGATGAGCCGCGCCACCTTCGCCGCGCCGCGGTTGGCGCTGAGCACCTCCGGGACGGCGGCCAGCATCATGCCGATATCGCGGCGGAAGTAGAGGAGGACGGCGAGCAGTGTGCCGGCGTGGCACGCCACGTCAAACGCCAGGCCGAACGCCCCTTCGTCAACGTCCCAGCCAAAGAACGCCCGCGCGAGCACCAGATGCGCGGAGCTCGAAACCGGCAGGAACTCGGTGAGTCCCTGCACGACGCCGAGCAGCGCGGCGGCGAACCAGCCCACGAAACTCTACGAGGCCCGGGCGCGCTTGGCCGCCTTGCGAGCGGGCGCGACCGGCGCCGCCGGCGCGGTCTTGAGCGGGGTCCGTCCCTGCCAGATGACGACGATGGCGGCGGCGATGAACACCGTCGAATACGTGCCGGTGATGATGCCCACGATCATGGTGAAGGCGAAACCCCGCAGCACCTCGCCGCCGAAGAAGTAGAGCGCGATGACCGACAGCAGCGTCAAACCTCCGGTGATCATCGTGCGATCGAGCATCTGGTTGACCGCCGCGTTGACGACGCTGCCGATGTTGTCGCGGCGCATCGAACGCAGGTTCTCCCGGACCCGGTCGTAGACGACGATGGTGTCGTTCATCGAATAGCCGGTGATGGTCAGCAGCGCCGCGATGATGTTGAGGCTGAGCTCGTACTTGAAAATCACCAGGAAGGCGAGCGTGATGAGCAGGTCGTGGATGGTCGCCACGACCGCGCCCACCGCGAAGCTGATGCGGAAGCGCAGCGCGATGTAGACCAGGATGCCGCCGAGCGCGAATACGGTGGCCAGAATGCCGCGGGTCTGCAATTCCTTGCCGACGGTCGGCCCGACGATCTGGGTTTCGTGGATGCAGTTGGCCGGCTTCTGCGGCGAGCAGGACTCGGAGCTGATCGGACCGAGGCCCGCCCGGTTCAACTCGGTTACGACGCTCTCGGCGGCGGAGCTGAGGGAGGCGCCGCTTTCCGCGCCGGTACTGTGCACGCGAATGAGGACCTGCTTGGCCCCCTCTTCGCCGTAGCGCTGCACGACGGCGTCACCGCCACTCGTGAGCGCGGCGCGGATCTTGTCGAGGTCGGGCGGCTGCTCGAACCTGATGATGACCCTCGTGCCGCCGGCGAACTCGACGCCCTTGGGCATCCCCTTCGTCCAGATCAGAAACACGCCGATCAGGATGATGACCCACGAGAGCCCGATGGCGTGCCACTTCCAGCGGACGAAATCGAAGTTTGGATTCTTGAAGATATGCATGGCAGTTTCCGTGTAATCCGCGTATGCCGCGCGCTAGATGCTGAGCGTCGTCGGGTTCTGGCGGGTGGACATTTCGATCTCGTAGAGCGTCTTCGAGACGAAGATCGACGTGAACAGGTTGACGAACAGCCCGATCGACAGCGTCAGCGCGAACCCGCGGATGGCGCCGGTGCCGAACTGGAACAGGAACATCGCGGAGATCAGCGACGCCACGTGGGTGTCGAGCAGCGTGAGGAACACGCGGCTGAAGCCGGCGTTGATCGCGGCCCGGACACCGCGCTGCGCGGCGAGCTCTTCCTTGATGCGCTCGAAGATGAGGACGTTCGAGTCCACGCCGACGCCCATCGTCAGCACGAAACCGGCGATGCCGGGCAGCGTCATGACGGCGCCGAAATATGCCATCAGCCCGAGCAGGATCACCAGGTTGAAGATGAGCGCGACAATCGCGTTGATGCCCGACAGCTTGTAGTAGAACAGCATGAACACCATGATCAGGACGAGGCCGACGAGCGACGACAGGATACCGGCGCGAATCGAGTCGGCGCCGAGCGACGGCCCGACGACGCTCTCCTCGAGGTAGGTCAGCGAGGCCGGCAACGCGCCCGAGCGCAGCGTCAGCGACAGGTCGTTGGCGCTCTCGGCGGTGAAGCCGCCCGAGATGCGCCCCTGGTCGGTGATGCGCCCTTCGAGCTTGGGAGCCGACACGACCTTGTTGTCGAGCACGATCGCGAGATAGCGGCCGATGTTCTCGCCTGACAGCTTGCCGAACTTCGCCGCGCCCGCCGACTTCAGCTCGAAATGGACAGCCGGCGAATTGTTCTCGTCGAGCCCGGGCTTGGCGACGCGCAGGTCCTGTCCGGTCACCGGCGCAATCTTCTTGACGACGTAGAACGACCCGGCGTCGCCCGCGCCGGCGGAGCCCGGCAGCATCTCCATCTCACCGGGCAGCGTGCCGTTGTACTGCTTGAGCAGGTCGTCCTTCGAGCCCGGGCCGGCTTCAACCAGCCTGAACTCGAGAATCGCGGTCGAGCTGATGATCTCCTTGGCGCGCGCGACGTTGGCGACCCCGGGCATCTGGACGAGGATCTGCTCGCCCTGCGGCTGCCGCGAGATGCTCGGCTCGGTGACACCGAGCTCGTTGACGCGTCGATCGATCGTCTGCATCGCCTGCTCGACCGCCTGCTCGCGCAGGTCGCGCTCGATGATCGGCTTCAGCTTGAACTCGTACGAGCCATTGGTGAGCGGGTTGCGATCGAAGTTGACCGCGGCGATCTCGTCGGCGGCCTGGCGGAACTGGGCGTCCTTGTCGACCGGCACGCCCTCGACGCGGAAGGACGTGGGCGGGAGCACGGTGATGGACGCCGGAATGATGCCTGAGGTGCGCAGCGACTCACGGAGCTGCTCGCTGGTCGAGGTGCTCACCACCTTGAGCGCGTCGGCCGTGTTCACCCTGAGGACGAGCTGGACGCCGCCCTTCAGGTCGAGTCCGAGCTTGAGCTGCTTGGCCTTGAGCCAGGCCGGCGCCGGCAGGCCGTAGGCACCGGACAGGATCGGATACACGCCGAGGCCGAAAAATACGGCGAAGACCGCGATGATGGTGAGGATTTTCCAGCGAAGATTCTTATACATCGTTACCTGCGAGCCGGGCTCTGGCCCCGGGCGAGCGTGAGGGCCGGAAGGCCTTCACCAACTAGTTAGAGTTATCGGCGACCACGGGCTCCTGCCCCTGGTAGCCGCCGACGGACGCCCGGGCGACCTCGATCCGGACCTTGTCGGCGATCTGCACCTGGACCGACTTGTCGTTCAGGCGCGTGATCTGGCCGTAGATCCCGCTCGTGGTCACGACCTTGTCGCCGACCTTGAGCGCTTCCTGAAATTCCTGGATCTTCTTCTGCCGGGACTTCATGGGGCGCAGGATGAGGAAATAGAAAATGCCGAGAATCAGCGCGAACGGCAAGAACTGGAGCAACCCGTTCGTGCCCTGAAGCTGGCCCGACATTGCGAATAAATCGTTCATCAGATGTTAATGCTGTTGAGGTCTGCGGGAGAAGGTTTGACGGAACTCCTGGCGGAGTTTTTCAAACGATCCGAAACCGATAGCGTCCCTAATCTTGGCCATTAAGTCAAGGTAAAAGTAGAGGTTATGGACGGTCAGCAGAGTCGCCGCCGTCATCTCACCGGCGGTGAAAAGGTGGCGTAAGTAGGCCCGGCTGAAATGGCGGCAGGTATAGCAGCCGCAGTCGGCGTCGGGCGGGCGGCGGTCCTCCGCGTACTGTGCGTTCTTGATGACCAGCACGCCATGTCGGGTCAGCAGCTGGCCGTTGCGCGCATTGCGGGTTGGCAGCACGCAGTCGAACATGTCGATGCCGCGCGCGACGCACTCGACCAGGTCGTCGGGCATGCCGGTGCCCATCAGGTAGCGAGGCCGGTCGGCGGGCAGTTGCGGCGCGGTCGCGCCCACGACCTCGTACATCACGTCCACTGGCTCGCCGACGCTCAAGCCGCCGATCGCGTAGGCTTCGAAGCCGATCGCGACGGTGGCCTGGACGCTCTCGGTGCGCAGCGCGGGGTCCACGCCGCCCTGGATGATGCCGAACTGCGCCTGCCCCGGGTTCGTGACCATGACGGCCGCGGCGACTGAAGCGTCCTCCCGGAGCTGCAGCATCCGGGTCCGCGCGCGCCGGGCCCACCGGACCGATCGCTCCATGGCGGCGCGCACCGCGGTGACCGCCGTTGCGGGGTCTGACCCCGGAGGACCGACGAGCTCGTCGAGCACCATCGCGATATCGGAGCCGAGCCGCGCCTGGATGTCGGTCGCGGATTCGGGCGAGAGGGCGCAGAGCGCGCCATCAAGATGCGAGCGGAACTCCACGCGCTCCTCGGTCACCTTGCGCGTCTGGGCCAGGCTGAAGACCTGGTACCCGCCGCTGTCGGTCAGGATCGGATGCGGCCAGCCGATAAAGGCGTGCAGCCCGCCGGCGCGCGCGATCAGCGCGTCGCCCGGCCGCAGGTGCAGGTGATAGGTGTTCCCCAGGACGATCTCGGCTCCCACGTCCCTGACCTCGCGGAAGGTCATGCCCTTGACCGCGCCACGCGTGCCGACCGGCATGAACGCGGGCGTCTGCACCGCTCCGTGCGGGGTCTCGATGACGCCACGGCGCGCGGCGCCGTCGCTGGCGGTGACCCGAAAGGAGAACGGATTGAGGCTCATGGGCTGATCGCTCATGACTGACGGCTGGTGCCGACGGCCATGAGCCGTACTGGTATTCTGACATCGTGAAGCGTCTTCGGGTGGGAGTGCTCTACGGCGGGCGTTCGGGCGAGCACGAAGTGTCGCTCGCGTCCGCTGCGTCCGTGTTCACGCATCTGGACCGCAGCCGCTACGAGCCGGTGCCCATCCGCATCGAGAAGGACGGGCGCTGGGCGCTCGCCGACAAGCCGCCGGCCAACATGATTGCGGGCGACGTGATCGAACAGGCCCGCATGGAAGCCTCGCGGCCGATGCGCGAGGGACGGGAGGTGCACTTCGTGGCGCGCCCGAGCGACGAGACCATTCTCTCGATCGATCGCTCCAGGAATCGCGACGCCGAAGTCCCCGCCGCGGTGGTCACCGGACTGGCCCTGGACGTGATCTTCCCGATGCTGCACGGGCCGTACGGCGAGGACGGGACCATGCAGGGGCTGCTCGAACTCGCGAATATCCCGTACGTCGGCGCCGGCGTGCTCGCCTCGGCGGTGGGCATGGACAAGGCCGTCATGAAGGTCCTGTTCGCGGCGCGCGGCCTGCCGGTGTGTCCCTACCGCGTCGTGCTGCGGCACGAGTGGGAGGCCGACGCGGCCGCGCTGGCCGCCGGGCTCGAGCAGGCGCTCAAGTTCCCGATGTTCGTGAAACCCGCGAACCTGGGGTCGAGCGTCGGCATCTCCAAGGCGAAACACGCGGACGAGCTGCGCGCCGCGATGACACTTGCCGGCAGCTTCGACCGGAAGATCGTGATTGAAGCGGCGGTGCCGGGGGCCCGGGAAATCGAATGCGCCGTGCTGGGCAACGACGCGCCCGAGGCGTCGGTCCCCGGCGAAGTCATCCCCTCGCGGGAGTTCTACGACTACGAATCGAAGTACCTCGACGAAGGATCGAAGAGCGTCATCCCGGCCGACCTGCCAAAGAAGGTCGCCGACCAGGTCCGCAAACTGGCGATCGAGGCGTTCAAGGCGGTGGACGGCGCCGGCATGTCACGGGTGGATTTCCTGCTCTCCGAAACCGGCAAGCTCTATGTCAATGAAGTGAATACGATTCCGGGGTTCACCACCATCAGCATGTATCCGAAGCTCTGGGCGGCGTCGGGCCTCGACTATTCGGCGCTGCTCGATCGCCTGATCGCGCTGGGGCTCGAGCGCCACGCCGAGAAGCAGCAGCTCCGCACCAGCCTGACATGACCGCTCGCGGCAGCCGCGTCGTCGTGATCGTCGCGACGCTGGGGCTGCTCGCGATGGGCGAGCCCGCAGCGCGGGATCGCCACGATCCCGCCGCGCCGGATCTCACGGGCGTGGACGCCCTGGTCCGGGTCTACGACTACATTCTCGACGCGCGTTTCGACCAGGCTGACGCCGAGCTGCCGCGCGCCTGCGCGACGGCGCCGCGCGAAGCCTGTGACGTGCTCGCCTCGACCGCGACGTGGTGGCGCATCCTCCTCGACCCCGACAGCCGGGCGCTCGATCGGCAGTTCGCCGCCGAGGCGGAGCAGGCCATTCGGGTCACCGACGCCTGGGCCAGTCGCGAGCCGTCGAGCGCGGAAGCGCACTTCTACGCCGGCGCCGCCTATGCGGCCCGCGCGCAGTGGCGGGTGTTGCGCGACGAACGGGTCGCCGCCGCCCGCGACGGCAAACGGATTAAGCAGGCGCTGGAGCGCGCCATCGCCCTTGATCCGGGGCTGGACGACGCCTACTTCGGGATTGGCCTGTACCAGTACTACGCGGACGTCGCGCCCGCGGCGGCGAAGATGCTCCGATTCCTGCTGATGCTCCCGGGCGGCGACAAGAAGACCGGCATGGCGCGCATGCAGCGGGCGCGCGCGCGGGGGAAGCTGTTGCAGGGAGAGGCGGACTACCAGCTCCAGATCCTCTACCTCTGGTATGAAGGCCGCGCGGACCTCGCCGTGAACCTGTTGCGGTCGCTGCGCGAGCGCTACCCCGGCAACCCGCTGTTCCCGGCCCAGCTCGCCGACGTCCAGGATCGCTATCAGCACGACATCACCGCCAGCCTCGCGACGTGGCGGACGCTGCTGGCGGCGGCGCGCGATCAGCGGGTGAACGAAGCCGGCCTGGCGGCGGCGCAGGCCCGCCTCGGCATCGCGCGGCAGCTCGAGGCGCTCTACCAGACCGACGCCGCGCTCGAGCACCTGCGCGCCGTGCTCGAGGCCAACCCGCCGCGGCCATCCGGCGCCATGGCGGCGGCGTATCTGGCGCTCGGGGAAGGCGAGGATCGCCTGGGGCACCACGATGCCGCGCTGTCGGCCTACCGGCTGGCCGTGACCGCCAGCCCCACGCCGGATGCGCAGAACATCCGCCAGCGCGCGGCCGACCGTATCAAGCGCACCCCCGATGCCACCCGCGCGGAGGCCTACCACTTGTCGCTCGAAGGCTTCCGCAAACTCGAGCAGAGCGACGCCGCGGGGGCCGAATCACTGCTGGCGCGCAGCCTCCGCCTCAATCCCAGGGACCCCGTCGCGCATTACCGCTACGGCCGCGTGCTGCAGGCGAAGAACGACCACGCCGCCGCGCTGGTGGCGTTCGACGCGGCCATCCGCGGTGCGAAAGACGGCCCCGCCCCGATCGCCGCGGCCGCCTACCTCGAGGCGGCGCGCCTGCACGAGCGGCTCTCGCATCGGACCGAGGCGATCGCGCACTACCGCACCGCGAGCACGCTGTTCGGCGGCGGCGCCGATACCCGCGCCGCGGCCACTCGCGCGCTGCTGCGCCTCCGCGCGTCAAAGTAAGGACGCGCGTCCGGCACCACGTCCGCGGACCACACACGTCTGCCTTTCCTGCGCACCGCGGCGCGCGCCGCGCGCTACAGTTCGGCGCCGGCCGATCCGAAACTCCCTTTCAGGATGCGGTTTTTTGACTTTCCCCATACTTTGTGCTTGACACCAGGGCGTTCTCGTCCATAATCTACATCTTGTATGAGGGTGGCCCGCTCAGCCCACCTGTTGTAACACTTGGTCGCCGGTTACTAGCTGAGTCAGCCTTGTTCCAAGGAGGAACTCATGGCAAAGAAAGCGGCAAAGGGCGGTAAGAAAAAGGGCGGCAAGAAGCGCTAACCGCCGACCGACTCGGGTGTCAAGGCGACGTATGACCCCCGATGTTTTGCGGACCAGATCGAGATGCAGACCGCGGCCGCGAATTCACGCGGCGCGGGAGCAAAGAAGCGTCGAGCGCCGGTAGGCGCACCGCCGACGAGCCAGATGGCAACGGCGCTGCGATACGGAGAATGCTCCTCGCAGACGAATCCCAAACGAAGGGGGGGATAAGCACAATGGCAAAGAAAGCAGCGAAGGGCGGAAAGAAAAAGGGCGGCAAGAAGCGGTAACTGCCGCGTCCCGCCAAAAACGGGGGCGTCGGTCGCCCCCGTTTTTGCTTGTACAGGCCGTTGGCAGTCGGAGGCCACCGAGCACTGCCTAGCGGCTACCGGCCCCTCTCACTTCAGCTCGTTCCCATCCCAGATCCTCACGCGCTGGATGACGTCCAGCTGCTGGATGCGATCCACGATCTCCATCCCGCTCACCACGTGCCCGAACACCGTGTACTTCGCGTCGAGGTGCGGCTGCGGCGAGAGCGTGATGAAGAACTGGCTGCCGCCGGTGTCGGGACCTGACAGCGCCATCCCCACCGTTCCGCGCACGTAGGGACGGTCGTTCAGCTCATCGCGGATTGAATAGCCGGGCCCGCCGGAGCCGTCGCCGCGCGGGTCCCCTGCCTGGATCACGAAGTTCGGCACCACCCGGTGGATCTGCAGCCCGTTGAAATAGCCCTTGCGCGCCAGCGTGATGAAGTTCTGCGCCGTCTGCGGTGCGTCGAGCACCGACAGCTCGATCTCGATGGTGCCTTTGGCGGTTTCGATGAACGCATGCGGCGACACCTTCGGGTCGGTCACGTCCGGGGAGTCGTACGGCGCGATCGGGCCGCCCGGCGCCGGGCGGATCGCCTCGACGGTGTCGACGGCCGGATCGAGCGTCTTCAGCGCCGACGCCGCCGTGAGACGCAGCGCCCAGTCCTTCGACGCCAGCGCCGACTTCAGCGTATCGGACGCCTCGGCGGCGCCGTAGGCCGCGAGGGCGGTCAACACCGCGGTGCGCACGGGACTGCCCGCATCGGACTCCGCGGCCCGGTAGGCGTCACGAAGCGCCGCCGCACCGCCGGCGGGCTTCAGCTCGCCGATCGCCCTGGCGGCGGCGGTCCGAATCCCGCTGTCGGCAGCGGTGAGCTGCGCCAGCAGCGTGGTCTCGAGGCCGGCGGCCTTGCGCCGCGCCAGGCCGGCGATGACGGCCGGCACCACGCGCTTGTCCTGGTCCTCGAGCATCGCGCGAAGCCGGTCGGTGGCGGGCTCGGCGGGACTGGCCGCCAGCACGTCGGCGATCGCGGCGCGCACCGCCCAGTGATCATCGGGCTCCAGTCCCGACAACAGCAGCAGGAGACCGTCGGGATCGATGGCCGCGGCCGCCCGCACGGCGGCGGCGCGCATCACCGGCCACTCGTCGGTCAGCAGCTCCTGGACGTACGGCAGCGCGGCGCTGCTCTTGAGGGTCCCGAGCGCCGACACCGCCTCGAGGCGAAGATTCGGCGCGGTGCGCGCCGACGCCAGCAGCGCCAGCAGCGGCTCGGCTCCGTCAGGCGCACCGACCTGCCCGAGTGCCCGGACGATCGATGGTGCGACGAGCGGGTCCGCGGCGGCCGCCTCGAGCATGGCACGGAGGGTGGCCGCTGACGCGGCGTCTTTCAAGGCACCGAGCCCGCGCGCCGCGAACGCGCGAGTGTAGCGGCCTGGGGTCGTCGCCAGCTGCCGCAGCGCCGGGATCGCGCGCCGGTCGTTGACGCGCTGCAGTGCGTAGGCGACGGGCCACCATCCGGAGATCCGTCCCGAGGGGTCCTGGACCGCGGCGGCGAGCGGCTCGTAGCCCTGCTGCCGGACGAGGGCGAACAGGCCGAGCCGGACGGCATCGGCCTCGGGATGCTTTCCCCACTGCTCCTCGTCTGCCCCTATCGAGGCAAGCGCGCCTGTCGCGATCCCCGCCGCCACCATCTGCCCGACCGCAGCCGCTGACGCGGTGTCACCGATGAGGCCGAGCGCTTCGGCCGCGCGCCCGCGCACGCGCGCATCGGCGTCGGCGAGCGCGGTCGTCAGCGCCGCGACGGCCGTCCGGTCGCCGAGCAGCCCCAACCCGAACGCCGCCATCTGCCTGACCTCGGGATCGACATCGGCGAGGAGCGGCTGCAGCACGGCGCCCCCCTCGGCCAGCCCGACGCGGCCGACGGCCAGCGCGGCGCGCCGGCGAATGCGGGGTTCGGGGTCGGCCACCAGCCGCGCGAGATCGAGCGTCACGACCGGCGCCGGCGGGGGCAGGTTCCGGGCCCTCTTCTGATTCGTCGGAACCGGTGGAGGCGCCACGGGAGGCGGCGCCGGGACCCGGAGCAGGCGCTGATCCTCGAGTCGCAGGATCCAGCTCATCTTCTGCTCCGGCGCGATCGGCGCAATCTTCGGCGCCACCGGCGGCGCGCTTGCGCACGCGCCGGAAACCAGAGCCGCCGAGGTGAAGGCGATGAGAGCTCGCTGTGATCGCATGTCTTGCAATCAGTGTAGATCGAGGCTCCGGCCTGGGTGCCGGAGGCTGCGTCACACAAAACGGCCCGCGGTCTCCTCTCCGGCACCAAGACACGACGCCGCCACGGCGTTCGTTCTGACAGGCTTCGAGACTTGGTGACTTCGTGTCGTAGTGGTGCCACGCTCGGGTCGACGTTCAGGCGCGCAGGTCGCACCTTTCCATCGTCGCCGCCTCCACGCGCGCCCAGTCCACGTGGACGCCGATGCCCGGACCGGTCGGCACCGCGACGGTCCCGTCGGGCCGAACCTCGATCCCGGGGTCGATCACGTCCGGCGCGAAGTAGCGCCGGCTCGCCGCGATGTCGCCCGGCAGCGTGAAATTGGGCAGCGACGCCAAGTGGACGTTGTGGGCGCGCCCGATGCCGCTCTCCAGCATGCCGCCGTGCCACACCGGCACGGACCTGGCGGCACATAAATCGTGCACCCGGATCGCCTCCGCGTGTCCCCCGAGGCGGCCGGGTTTGATGTTGATGATCCGGCAGGCGCCGATGGCGATCGCCTCCTCGGCGGCGCGGACGGAATGGATCGACTCGTCGAGGCAGATGGGGGTCGCGATCCGCGTCTGCAAGGTCGCATGATCACGCAGATCGTCGTAGGCGAGCGGCTGCTCGATCATCATCAGGCCGAACCGATCGAGCCCCGCGAGCGCGGCGGCATCGGCCAGCGTGTAGGCGGCATTGGCGTCCACCATCAGGAGCAGGTCTCCGGCGCGCGCGCGGATGGCCTCCACCGCGGCCACGTCCCAACCGGGCTTGATCTTGATCTTGATGCGGCGATAGCCCGCCGCGCGCTCCTGCTCCACTTTCGCCAGGAGATCGTCAAGGGTGTCCTGGATGCCGATCGACACCCCAGACGCGATGTGGGACTGCGTTCCGCCGAGCAGGCGTGACAGCGGCACGCCCTGCGCCCGCGCCGACAGGTCCCAGGCGGCCATCTCGACGGCGGCCTTGGCCATCTGATGCCCGCGGATCCGCGCCAGCGACGGGAACACCTCGCGGGGATCCGAGAAGGTGCGGCCGAGCACCAGCGGCGCGACGAAGTCCTTGATCACGTGCCACGCCGAGACGTTGGTTTCCGAGCTGTAATACGGATCCACGTCGGCCACGCACTCCCCGAGCCCGTGCGTCCCGTCGCCCTCGAGCGTCACCAGGATGAAGGTCTTGTCGTAGACCCGCGCGAAGCTCGTCTCGAAGAAGGCCACGAGCGGCAGACGCACGAGCCGGAGCCGGAGGCGGTCGATGCGGAACACGGGCCCAGAATATCAGCCACAGACCCACACAGTTCAACACAGATAACTCACCCGTGTTTGTCTGTGCTTGTCTGTGGCGGCTATACTCGCGCACACCGGTGGAACAGTTCCGCTACATCGCGATCGAAGGGCCGCTCGGCGTCGGGAAAGCCGCGCTGGCCGATCGGCTCGGGGCGCGTCTCGACGCGGCCATGGTGCTCGATGAGGGGGAGAATCCGTTTCTCGCGGATTTTTACACCGACCGCCCGGGCGCGGCGTTCCAGGCGCAACTGTTCTTCACCCTCGCGCGCCACCGGCAGCAGGCGTCGCTGCGCCAGAGCGATCTGTTCAGCCAGGTCACGGTGTGCGACTACCTCTTCGAGCGCGACAAGATTTACGCCTATCTCAACCTCGACGACAACGAGCTGTTCATCTATCAGCGGCTGTACGAGCTGCTCGCCCAGGATGTCCCCGCGCCGGATCTGGTCATCTACCTCCAGACCCCGACCGACGTGCTGCGCCAGCGACTGCGCGCGCGCGCGCGTTCCCTGCCCGACGCGCCGGCACTGGACGACGAGTACGTGCGGGAGCTGAACGAGGCCTACAACCATTTCTTCTTCCACTACAACGCCACCCCGCTGCTGGTCGTCGAAACCTCGCAGTTCGATCTCTCCTGGGGGGACGAGGCGCTGGACGACCTGATGAAGCAGCTGCAGGGCATGGGCAAGGG
>JBKJRJ010000186.1:0-5772 GCA_046594705.1 Vicinamibacterales bacterium | reverse complement strand
TTGGTCTTCACCGCAGCCGTAATGGCCGCGTCGGTCACGTTGGCCATCACGTCCTGAGCGGCCTGCCCAGTTTTCTGACCGACCGACTTGGTCTTGTCCTTGGCGTCCTGGGTTGCGGTCTGCGCCGACGCGTAGCCGGCTGTCATCAGCGCGACGGCCAGACTGCAGATTGCGACGCTCATCCGTTTCAACATATTGCTGCTCCCTATCATTAGTGAGGATCTTGCGTGGAACCAGGGGCTACAGCATCATCCGTGCCCACCCTGAATGGTTGAGCTTGGCCTCCCGCCTCGCGGCGTGGTCATCGCTCAATTATGGCCGCTAAGCTCGCTCTTCGGGCCTTGCGATCCGGGCGCCCCGCCCGGGAATTAGGCCAGGCATCACGGTTCCGGGGGACTGGTTATGCGACGGTGGACCAGCCGGCGCGCGGCCCACAGGCGCATGCCGCCAACGGTGAAGCGTCAGAGCACCCTGATGACGTCGGAGCGCGTGATGATGAAGGTCTGGTCCGTCTTGAAGTCGCGCACCAGGACGGCGGGGGTCGAGGGCGTGATCATGGTGGCCAGCAGGTCGACCGGCGTCGAGACGTCGACGAACGGGAAGGCCGGCTGCATGATGGATTCGACCGGCTCGGTCTTGATGCCCGGATTCTTCACGAGCTCCTCGTAGAGGTGCGTCTCGTTCAGCGAGCCGACCAGGCGTCCACCGTGCGTGATGGAGACCTGCGAGAAATCGTGTTCGCCCATCAGCTGCACGGCGGCCGAAACCGGTTGGGTGCCGTCGATCGATCGCAGCGCGCCGGAAATTCCGGCGGCCACCAGGTCGCGCGCCGTCATGCCGCTCTTTTCGAAGAAGCCCTTCTCGCGCATCCAGTCGTCGTTGAACATCTTTCCCAGGTAGCGCGAGCCGTGGTCGTGGAAGATGACGACGATGACGTCGCCGTCGCGGAAGTGATCCTTCAACTGGAGCAGCCCGGCCATCGCCGAACCGGCCGAGTTGCCGGCGAAGATGCCTTCCTCGCGGGCGATCCGCCGCGTCATCAGCGCGGCGTCCTTGTCGGTGACCTTCTCGAAGTGATCGATGACGGAGAAGTCGACGTTCTTGGGCAGGAAGTCCTCGCCGATGCCCTCGGTGATATAGGGATAGATCTCGTTCTTGTCGAGGATGCCGGTGTCCTTGTATTTCTTGAGCACGGACCCGTAGGTGTCGATGCCCCACACCTTGATGGCGGGGTTCTGCTCCTTCAGGAAGCGGCCGGCGCCGCTGGCGGTGCCGCCGGTGCCGACGCCGACCACCAGGTGCGTGATCGCGCCGCCGGTCTGCTCCCAGATTTCCGGACCGGTCTGCTCGTAATGGGCAGCCGAGTTCGACAGGTTGTCGTATTGGTTGGCCTTCCAGGAGTTCGGGATCTCGCGCTCGAGCCGTGACGATACGGAGTAATACGAGCGCGGATCCTCGGGATCGACGTTGGTCGGGCAGACGATGACGTCGGCGCCGAACGCCTTCAGCGCGTCGGCCTTTTCCTTCGACTGCTTGTCCGTGGTGGTGAAGACGCACTTGTAACCCTTGATCACGGCCGCGATCGCCAGTCCCATCCCGGTGTTCCCCGAGGTGCCTTCGATGATCGTGCCGCCCGGCTTGAGCGCGCCGGAGCGCTCGGCGTCCTCGATCATCTTGACCGCCATGCGGTCCTTGATCGAGTTGCCGGGATTGGTCGTCTCGATCTTGGCGTAGACCGTCCCCTTCACGTCGGCGGCGATCCGGTTGATGCGGACGAGCGGCGTGTCGCCGATCGCCTCGAGCACGTTGTTGAAGACCTTCTTCTCGCTCACGGATCAAGGATACCGTGTGTGGGCGGCGGTGCCTCGGATATGTGATCGCTGCCGACGACGATCGGTCGCAGCGAGCGCCGACCATCAGAGCGTGTGCGGCCACCGTGCACCGCGCAGCCCAAGGCTGCGTCGAACCATCCGGTTGAGATCTCTGGGCCTTTGCGAATCCCCAGCTCCGCGAGAGCTCGGCGCTGACCGCCGGGATTACCGGGGATGATTGAGCCGGTAGAGCAGGATGGCGGCGCGCTTGGTCTGGCTCGGCAGCGTGGACAGGTCCGCGGTCTCGGCCGGCGAGTGGTCGTCGTGCCCCATCAGGCCGATGCCGTCGAGGATGCTCTTGACGTCGCCGGCGATGAACGAGACGTCGGCCGCGCCGGCGCGGTCGGGGCTCACGGCGGCGACCGGCCCGGCGCCGACGTCGCGGCTGGCGCGATCGTACTCGGCGAGCAGCCGCGCGTTGCCCTCGGTCGGCGGCAGCGACGGGTAGCCATCCTCGAAGGTCAGCGTGGCCGCGGTCTGCCCGAGCGGCCCCTCGGCGACGACCGCCGTCATCGTCTCGCGGGCGTGCTGGAGCTGCTCCTTCGACAGCGCCCGGAGATCGCCCATCGCGGTCGCGCTCGCGGCGATGACGTTGCTCTTGCCCGCCGCGCTGCCTCGGCTGAGCACCGGGTCGAACGCCACGGCGGTGCCGCCCAGCATCAGGCTCGGATTGAACGTGAGATATTGCTGCCCGGCGAGCTTGCGCCGGAAGCCGTCGAGAATGCGGGCGAGCTCGTAGTTCGCCCCGTAGCCCAAGTCTGCTCGGAAGATCTGCGAGGAGTGCCCCGTCTTGCCCTTGACCTGCAGCGTCCAGGAGGACACGCCGCGGCGCGCGGTCACGGCGAAACGCGGATCGCCAGGGCCGTCCTCGAAACCAAGGCCGTACTGCGCGCCTTTGGCCGCGCCGACCAGCGCCGCCCGCGCCGCCGACTGCGGCTCGCCGGCATCCTCCTCGTCCCCCGTCATCACCACGATCAGGTTCATGCCGTCGAGGGCGCCCACCTGCTTCAGCGCCTTGAGCGCCGCGATGATGATGACGTCGCCCCCCTTCATGTCGATGATGCCAGGGCCGGTCGCGGTCTTCTCGTCGATGCGCGTGAACTTCTGGAACGGGCTGTCGGGCTCGAACACGGTGTCGAGATGGCCGATCAGGATGATCCGGGGTCCCTTCCCCGGGTGCTCGGCGACCAGGTGACCGGCGCGCTTGAAGGCGCCGCCGTCCACCCACGTCGTCGTGAACCCGAGCGCGTCGAATTCCTTCCGGAACAGATCGCCGACGGCGCGGACGCCGGCAAAATTGTGGGTGCCGCTGTTGATGTTGACCGCGGTCTCGAGCAGCGCGAGGGCGTCGGCGTGCCCGGCGTCGACGGCGGAGACGATCGCGCGCTCGGGCGCCGACGCGATCTGCGCGAGGGCCAGGACGACGAACAGCGCGATCGATCGCATATGCGGCCGATCTTACTCTTTCTGTTCGACGGGCTTCACGTAGCGGACGGTTTCCACCTGGTAGCCGAAACGCTCGTAGACCTGGCGCGCCCGGTGGTTGCCCTCGAACACGTTGAGCGTCAGCTTCGGATAGCCGCGGTCGCGCGCCCACGCCTCGGCCGCGCGCATCAGCGCCGCGCCGGCGCCGCACCCTTCCGCCGCCGCGGTCACCGCGATCATGCCGATGTGGCCGTGCGCAATTGCGCTGAAGTAGTCGATTGCCGGCTCGAGGAAAGCGAAGCCGAGAACCTCGGCGCGGTCGCGTGCCTCGACGGCCTCAGCGATCAGCAGCGCGGCACCTGCCGGGGGTCCGTCGAAGAAGTCGTCGAGGCAGCGGACCTCTCCCGCGACCACCTCGAGCGCGGAGCGCCACGGCGGCGGCCCGAACGCCGCGAAACGCCGGGCCGTGTCGATGACGAAGTCGCGATCCGCCGCGGTGCCCTCGCGCACCACGATTGCGGCCCTCGCAGGCGGCCGCGGACTCCGCGGTTCAGACTCCATTCGCTCCACCAACTCCGTGGTCCGCGGCCTGCGAATTGGGCCCTCGCCGGCGGCCGCGGAACACGCGGATTACGCTGTTCAGAATCCCTGTCGACCCGCGCACTCCGCGTCGTCCGCGGTCTACTTCTTCGCGGCCGGCGCGGGCAGCGGCGCGTCGCTGTTCCAGATGGCGTGGGTGATCCACCAGCTGCCTGTGGCGTCCTTCTTGAGGAGGACGACGTACTTGCCCTTGTCGTCGATCTGCGGCCCGCCCTTCATCGACATGATGCCCTGCGTATAGGTGCCGACGTCGTAGGCGGTGTTCCCGCTGACCTTGGTCTCGGCCGGCGCAATCGTCATGCCGTGCATCATCCACAGCTGGCCGAAGGCCTTGTGAAACGCCTCGATGGCGGCGCGCCCCTTCGCCGCGGGAGCGTGCGGCGGCAGCTCGACACCGTCGGGCGCGTACAGCTTCGCCATCGCCACGCCGTCCCCCGATCCGGCGGCGCTCTGATACGCGGTCCGGATCTTGGCAATCGCCACCTCGTCGGCGCCCGCCGGCTTCTGCTGCGCCGACATCCCGGTCGCCACCATTACGATCGCCGCCGTTACTGCCACAAGCCTCATGTGTCCCCCAAAGCCCAAAACCTCAAGCCTAAAGCCTACTTCTCCACCAGCTCCATCGTCATCGTGGTGGTCGTCTTGTTCTGCATCGTGACGGGATTGCCGTCGGGCCCGGCGCCCGAAATCGTCGACGGCAGGTCGGTCCTCATCGTGCTTTTCCTGATCCGGCCTTTGGCCGCGTCGAACAGCAGCTCACCCTCACCGCGCACCTCGCCCAGGTTCACCGTCATCCCGTTCGGTCCCGGCGGCGCCGGGGCCTCCTGCTTCAGCCTCAGTCCCACGGCAATGCGGGCCACGGCGGCATCAGGCGATCCGTCGATCGACTTCAGCGTGAACGTGACGGTGCCGCCGATGCGGCCGGCCGCCTCGTTGCCCATGCTCATCTGGCCGTCCCAGGTGTCGCCGGGCTTCACGGGATTCGGGGGGAACTTCGAGAAGCTCTGCTCCATGGTGGTCTTCAGCGCGTCGTCACTGAGGAGCGACCTGAGGCCCTGGGACGCCGCCTGGGACGACGGCCCGCCCGGCATGGCCTTGACGATCTTGTCGAGGATCCGGCTCGCCCCCTCGACCTTGCGCACCGAGCCGTCAGGGGCCTGGACGACGGTCACCGATTCGCCGACCATCCCGCCGAGCACCTGGCGCATCGACTGGATGATCGGGTTGGCGTTGGCGCTCGGCGCGGCCGTGTCGTATTCGAGGTGGCCCATCGGGCCGTTCATCTCCATCTTGACCGACGCGAACGTCTGCCGCAGTGTGGTCGCGCCGTCGGACGCGACGTCCTCCACCCTCATCGTCACCACCTGCGTCATCGTCTGATCGACCTTCATCCCGGCGCCGCCCGGCATGCCGGTGGCGGCGCTGGCGGTCAGCATGGTCATGCGGTAGGTGACGGTTTCCCCCTTGGTCCAGCGATACCGCAGCATCACGCCCTGCGCCGAGGCGGACGCGGCCGATGCGACGAGCGCGAGCAGGGCGATGATCCTCACGAACGGCTGAATCCGGGTCACGGCTGGCTCCTCTTCAATGACTGGAATGCTCCCGGAAATTCAGGAGAGTATACCCTTCGCCTCCCTGCCAGGCGGGCAACCCCATCGGCCTAGGGCTCCGGTCGGAATGGAGTTGCACCTTGGCCGCCGATGCATCCCGCCGGGCAGCGTTGCTCGTCGCTGACATGCGCCCAGTATGCGCACTCCTCGCGTCTTGCCGGGCGGGCGCCTCGACGCCCAAGCTGACAACCCTCTTCCGACCCGAGCCCCTAGTCTCGCGCCGCGTGACGATCGGTGCCGAGCAGCAGCTTCCCCGCGCCGGTCAG
>JBKJRJ010000117.1:0-3556 GCA_046594705.1 Vicinamibacterales bacterium | reverse complement strand
GAAGAACCACCCCGACATCCACCTTATGCTCCTCCTCGTCGATGAGCGCCCAGAGGAAGTCACCGAGTTCAAACACTCCATGCCCAAGGCCGAGATCATGGCCAGCTCGAATGACATGGACGTGAAATCCCACACCCGCATCGCCCAGCTCGCCATCGAGCGCGCCAAACGCCTCGTCGAGCAGGGCCGCGACGTCTTCATCCTCCTCGACTCCATCACCCGCGTTGGCCGCGCCTTTAACAACGCCACCGCCGGCGGCGGACGCACCATGTCCGGAGGCGTCGATTCCCGCGCGTTGGAAATCCCGCGCCGCATCTTCGCCGCCGCCCGCAACACCGAGGAAGCCGGCTCCCTCACCATCATCGCCACCGCCCTCATCGACACCGGTTCCCGTATGGACGACGTGATCTTCGAGGAGTTCAAGGGCACCGGCAACATGGAAATCCATCTCGACCGCAAGCTGTCCGACAAGCGCGTGTTCCCCTCGATCGACATGCAGAAGAGTGGCACCCGGAAAGAGGAGCTACTCATGGCGCGCGAGGACCTCAATCGCGTCTGGGTCCTCCGAAAAGTGCTCGCCCCCCTGTCGGCGACCGAAGGCATGGAGCTGCTGCTCGACAAGATGGGCAAGGCCAAGTCGAACGCCGACTTCCTGTCCTCCATGCAGAAGGGGTAGGCTGGCACCCGGGGCAGCATCGGCGCTGGCGCAGGCCGTTCATGCCGCCGCAAACCGCTCGCGGATCCACCGCCGTTGACGGCGCCTACGCGTTCCACGACCGGCCGTGTTCTCGCGCGTATCGCGCTGCTGGCATGTATCCCGGACCCTGCTCGTGACCCTCGTACTCCGTGCGAACGCCAAGCCGTTCTAGCACGACGAAATCTACACGACCATCTGCGCCCGGCTCCCGTCACCTGTCGCGGGGTGTCGGCGTGGCTCCACTGATCAGGTGCTGGCTGCGGGTCTCTCTAAGGCGCACCACGCCGCGCGATCAGGCCCGAGCGCAGCTGCAGCTGCTGGAGTTTTCCGGTCAATTCGCTGTTCACTCCCGACGGCGGACTGGCCGGCGTGCAGCGGATCCAGGGCAAGTCGGTTGTCGGCGTCTGGCCGCCCGGCGGTGGAGTGTTCAAGTGTCATTTAAGGGAAGGATCGCGATGTCGCGCGGCCAGGCGACCAACGACGTCGTGCTGATCGGGTCGAAGTAGGCTTTGCGCTTTAGGCCTTGGGCTTTAGGGGGTTTTAGGGGGTTTTAGGTTCGCTCGTCTTCCGAAAGCCCAAAGCCTAAAGCCTACTCAAGATCCGCACGAGCCGCCGAGCGACTGCACGGTCCAGACGTCTAGCACGAGGACGTTTTCCGCCGGGTTGGGCATCGAGCTGGTGCCCGACGACATGGTCCCCCCGCCGACGATCACTCGTCCGCCTTTGAACTTGACGCCGGGCTCCATCAGCGACGACTTCCGGATCAGGCCGGCGATCTCGACGCGGCGGCCGTCTTCTTCCTTGACGATCTTCATCACGTCCTTCTTGCCGGCCAGCCGGAAGGAGTGGCCGCGGACGATCGGTCCGCTGGTCGTATCTTCCTGTCGCACGTCGGACGCCTTGATCACGCGTCCCTTGAGGCAGCCGACCACCGTGACCAGCAGCGAATCCTTCGGAACCTTGGGCCGAGCCTCATCCTGCTGGAAGGCAAGGGGCGCGGCGGCGAGAAGTGTCGCGAGCGCGAGCTGGATCACCATGCCTCTAGATTACGCTGATTTGACCTTCCACTCCTGCACTCCGGCCGAAACCCGGACTGCATGACGAGCGCAATGCCGCAACGCCGGGTCGCGACCGGGGTGACGCGGACGATGGTGTCAGCAGTATCCTTGTAGCGCAGACGCCAGCTCTTCGGCACACGGACGTCGGCCGGCTCCGGCGCTGCCTGCTCTGAACGCTGTCGAAGGGATCCTTGTACAGAGAGCCGCCAGCGCCTACTACGGGCAACCGAAAGACTCCAAGAAATGAAGGACTCCACGAAATGAAAGACTCGAACGAGCGCGCCGTCCTGTGGGACCTCGACGGCACGCTGGTCGATTCCGAGGAGTTCCACTGGTTGTCGTGGCGCGACACGATGCGGGGCGAGGGGATCGAGCTCACCTACGAGCAGTTCCTCGCCAGCTTCGGCCAGCGCAACGACCGCATCCTGCCGGTGTGGCTCGGCGCCGATGTCGATCCCGCGCGCGCCTCGCGGATCGGCGAGGAGAAGGAAGACGAGTTCCGCCGGCTCGCGGAAGCCCACGGCCTCGCGCCGCTGCCGGGCGCCCGTGAGTGGCTCGCGGCGCTCCGCACCGCCGGCTGGAAACAGGCCATCGCCTCGTCCGCCCCCCGCGTCAATGTCGCCGCCATGCTTCGCGTCGCGGGCCTCGACGGTTGCCTGGACGCGATCGTGTCGGCGGATGACGTGACGAGAGGGAAGCCGAACCCCGAGGTCTTCCTGCACGCCGCGGAGCGGCTCGGGATCGCGCCAACGCGAGCGATCGTGGTCGAGGACGCCGCGGCCGGTATCGAAGGCGCGCGCCGCGCCGGCATGCGGTGCATCGGGGTCACCAAGAACGGCGCTTTGGCGGCCGACGTGTCGGTCGCATCGCTGGCGGATCTGCCGGTCGACGCATTTGAACGCCTGTTGCACTCACAGGCTCGTCGGTAGTGCAGGGCGTCGGACCCGTTCCGACCGCTGGCAACACGCCTGAAAGACCCGCGCCATGGGCGCGCGCCCTCTCGGGTTGGCCGCTGCCGCTAGCCCCCGCTCGCCATTTTGTTCCACGTGACGATGTAGTCGTCGAGGTTCTCCTTCGTCACGAGATCGACCCCGGAGTCGATGATCGTTGCGGATGGCATCTTTCCGTGCTTGATGTCGTAGAGCAGCTTCACGGACTCCGCGCCCCAGCCGAAATACTTCTGCCCGAGGAGGACCGCGACCTTGCCCTCTCGCAGCAGGTCCAGCGCGGGCTGAATCGTGTCGAAGGCGATGAGCAGGGTCTTCGCCGGGTCAATCGGCGCTGAGGCGTTGCGCGTGAACACGGGCCAGCCGCCGACCGACACCCACGCCTTGAGGTCGGGATATCGGTTCGTACCGGTCGCGATGAGCTCGGCGCACCGGACCGTGTCCTCCTTGAGGTCGAACACCTCGACGATCTGGATGCCTGGCGCTTTCGCCAGCGCGTCCTTCACGCCGTCGAGACGGCGCTGGAGGTTGGTGGCGCCGATGCTGGTGATGATCGCGACCTGCCCCTTGCCGCCGAGCCGTTTCACCGTTTCCTCTCCCAGGATCCGCCCGCCGGCGAAGTCGTCCACGCCGTAGAACGCGATGCGCTTCGACTTGGGCGCGTCCGAGTCCCAGGTGACGACGGGAATGCCGGCGGCCATGGCCTTGTTGATGGTCTCGGTGAGGAAGTCGCCGTTCAGCGCGGAGATCGCGATGCCGTCGACCTGCTGGGTGATCGCCGACTCGAGGATCTCCTTCTGCTTCAACTGGTCGGCGCTCGTCGGCCCGTTCCAGAGGATGTCGACGTTGCCGTA
>JBKJRJ010000535.1:0-8389 GCA_046594705.1 Vicinamibacterales bacterium | reverse complement strand
ACGTTTTTCCTAAGAATCTTGTCCAATGGCGTCCAGCACTTTCGCCTGCCGTCCAACGCTGTGGGTGTCAATTGGGTGTCAATAGATCCATCGCCGCCCCGACGAACTCGCTGCCGTTGTCGCAGTAGATCCGTTGCGGCAGGGCACGGTCGAAGCGCAGGCGCTCGAGTGCCTGGACCACATCGTGGCCGGTCAGCCCGCGGCCGACGGCGATGTCGAGGCACTCGCGCGTATACAGATCGAGGACGGTAGCGTGCGAAGTCGACGTCCATCGGTCAGCCCGTCGGCGACAAAGTCCATGCTCCAAAATGTCGTTGCGATCCGTGGCTGGGCGCTGCTCCCGATGGACCGCCGTCCCGTGCCGCCACGGGCGCTTGCGGCGCAGGGCGAGGCCCTCCTCGATATACACCCCGTAAAAGCGCTTCGCCGACCTCCCAGCCTTCTCGTCGTAACAAGACCAGCAGCCGGCGGTACCCGAACCGGACGCGCGTCTCGGCCAGCTCGCGCATCGCGCTGGCGCAGCGCGAGCGACGGATCGCGCACACTGGTGTAGCGCAGGCTGGAGCGCCAAAACTGCGCGACCCGACACGCGCGGCGCTCGCTGACCTGGTAGGTCGCATCAGGTACGTCATGACCTCTCGCTGTTTGACGGGCTTTAAAATGTTTGTGGACGATGTCCTGCAACATGTTCTTGTCGAGGGACAGATCGGCCACCAGGCGTTTGAGCTTGGTGTGTTCGTCGCGGAGGTGCTTCAGCTCGCGCGCCTCACTGGGCTGGAGATTGCCGCACTCCTTCCTCCAGCGATAGAAGCTCTGCTCGGAAAATGCCCACCTTGCGACAGAGACCTCCGACCGGGACGGCCTGGGCAACACTCACCATGGAAACGGACTCAAAACCCCGGAGCCCCTCAATCACCATGTCAACCTGACGAGAGAGACGCCCTGGCGCGGCAGCGTAAGAGTGACGGCCGTTCGTCCCTCTGCCACCAGCACTCTTGACGGCGGAACGAGTTGCTGCAACTGTCCCGACGCTTCGAGCTCCGCGATTTGCGTTTTGGTCGGCGCCTGCGGCGAACCCATGGCTTTCCAGCGCGTGTACGAATTGCTGTGATCGGCGTCGATGCGATGGTGGGTCAGCGTCGCGCGACCGTTTGGCACGCCTGAAATCGTCAGGTCGATCTCGGCCGGCGAGGGAGCCTGCGCCGCGTCAACGGGCAGATCGTCGTCGTGATAGTTCCAGACGAGGACGGCGGTGGAGCGTGCATCACGGCTCGCCAGCGCGGCGACGTCCGCCGCCTCGCGGATGCTGTGATCGCGCACGGCTTCCACCTCCAGCGCACCCGAGCTCCGCGCGGAGACGCGCTGTCCGCGCATCTGCCCGAGCATCCGGAACACATTGAGCACGGGCTTGTCGATGCCGTTGGTGGCCAAGTCGCGGAATCCGTCGAAATACGGCTGCCCCTCGAACAGGAACGCCCAGGTCACGCTGCCGAGGAGGTTGACCTTGTGAAGATCGGCGAGTTGAAAGGTGCGCGCGATTTGTTCGGCGGTGTAGCTCGAGAACATTGTCCCGTTGCGATAGGCGTTCGAGGGATTGGTGCGAACTGGGCAGGCGGCGCAGCCCTCAGGGTCCGACTCCCCGATGACGATCGGGATGTTCTTCAATTCGGGGAACGACGCGACGATGGCGAAGCCGTTGCTGATGGCACGGAGCTGGTTGCTCACGCTCATTCGGACCCGGCCGTCGGGCATCACTCGCGGCGCCCCCTTGGCGTGAAACGTGACCAGATCAAGTGGGGAGCCGATCTTTCCTGTCGCGTAGTTCGTCCCTCGCAGGCAGTGTTCGATGAAGTCGCGCAGAAACTTCTGGGTTCGTGCACCGTTTGGGCCGGTCACTTCGGGACCGCCGATGCGCGCCGTGGGCAGCGCGCGCCTGACACCGTCGGCCGCGAAGTCGTACAACTTCATGTACTCCTCGGGCGTGCCGCGCCAGTACGGAATGTCGGGCTCGTTCCAGACCTCGAACCACCAGCTCTCGACTTCGCGCCGCCCGTACCTCTGCACGAGGTGCCGCGTCAGCTTATAGTTCAGCTCCCCCCACTTGGCATAGTCATTCGGCGGGTAGGACCAGCCGGTATAAATATCGTTGTAATTGTCGCCGGGCTTCCAGAAGTGCCGGTAGGGTTGCGGCCGCGAGGATAGCGCCTCGGGCGTGAAGCCGAGTTGCACGAACGGCTTCATCTTGCGCTCGAGATAGGTGTCGATGATGCGATCGACGATCTTCCAGTCGTAGCGGGGCCGGCCGCCGATTTCCGTGTACGCGTTCGTCGATCCCCACTTGAGCGCGGGCACGCCGTCGCCCGTCGTCAACAGGTTGTGCGTCCGCACGAACACCGGCACCGGGCTGGCCGCCGCCAGTTCCGACAGCAGCTTGCGGCCATTCGGCGTGTAGGTGTAATTGGGCTCGTCGTAGCCGAACCAGGCCCACATCGGCGACATCGGTCCGAGCGCGTCGGCGGTATCGACGTGGATGGAGATGCGATCGGCCTGCCGGGCTGACGGCACTGCCGCAGGCCCGAGGAAGACCAACGCTGTAAGAGCGAGCGCAGCCGCGGCCGACCCAGAACGCGATGCAGACATACAAGTCCTTTTAAAACCGCCTGGTCATCGGCAACCGGACGGTCAGGTATGCACCTGGCGCCTTCATTGGTCCGGCAGATCGGGGACCGGCAGGTGCTGTCGCACCGGCGCAGGGTATTATAGGCTCGTATCGATCGACCTGCTCGTATTCGGCCCGCACCCCGACGATCTCGAGATCGGGCTCGGCGGTACCATTGCCAGGCACACGGCCGAAGGACATTTCGTCGGGCTGTGCGACCTCACCGAGGGGAGATGTCGAGCAACGGCACGTCGCCGAACGGCGCGATGAGGCCGCCGCGGCGGCGCGTGTGCTCGGGGCCGCGTGGCGCGAGAATCTGCGCTGGCCCGACGGCGACATCGCGTCCACACCCGGGATGGTCGGATCGGCCGTGGATCTGATCCGCCGCCATCGTCCGCGCACGATCGAGATTCTTTACCTCCATCTGCCGCTGGCTCGTCTGTGACATGCTCGACCGCGATGACGCGGACCGTCGTTTCGTGAATAATCCTTCTGAGCGCACCGCCCGGTAGGCACGACAGGCAGCGCGATGGCCGCGGCTGCGGGCCGCGGCGGTGACAGCAGGAGGAACTGATGCAGCGTCGTTCGATCCAACTCATGACCCTTGTTTTCGCGTGCACCGTGGCGGTGCCGCTGGATGCGCAGAAGATCACCAATACCGGCACGGGTGGGGGCGGGAGCCCACACGTGAGGGCCGAATGGACCATCGATGACGCGGCGATTGCCATCGACTACGGCCGGCCGTCGCTGAAGGGACGTCCTGAAACGCAGTTGATGCCGCCAGGTAAGCCGTGGCGCACCGGTGCCGACGAGGCGACGATCATCACGAGCGACAAGTCGCTCACCTTCGGAACGGTGAAGCTCGAGGCCGGCACGACCTACACGATCAACACGGTGCCCGGCGAGAAGGAATGGCAAATCGCTTTCGGCAAGCTCGGCAAGCCGAAACAGTGGGGCGTCCCCTACCAGCAAGCTCTCGAGATAGCGCGCGTGCCGATGACGGTGGGTAAGGCGGCCTCGTCAGTCGAGCAGCTGACGATTTCAATCGATGACACCCCGGCCGGAGGCACGCTGCGTATCGAGTGGGGCACCAGTAGCGCGACCGTGCCGTTCAAGGTCGGCTGACACGTGTTCTCGCGAGCGGCCGTTACCGCCACAGAAGGTAAGGCCGCTCGCCGCAACGCTCAGCGACATCCTCGCCCCTGGCGCGATCCGTCTACGAATGGCACCCAAAAAATCACCTGCCCTAACCTAAGACGAACTGAGATACGGTCGATCGTGTCGACTCGCGTATACTCGCGGAGAATCGATCGAAAAACCGTCGCTCACGATGTTTTCGCCAGTTCGGCGCCGTGAGCCTGAATTTTTCGAATCGCCGCGCCGATGCGATCGATGTGCGCCGGCTCGGCCAGCAGCAGGTTCTGCGAGACGGCAACCGTCGTGGCGCACACCTCGCGGTTCCCTTTGAGCTCCTGCAAGCTGTCGTGGTACGCCTTGAGACGCTGCGCGCTGAACAGCCGCGTGAAGCCGCGCGAGGCGATGGCTTCGTCGAGAAGACCGTCGAAGTATTGTTCACGGTAGCCTGTCATACAGGGAATCCCTTCCGCCCGCATCGCCGTGATGAACTTCTCGCGCGGCAGCCCCTGAAACTTCTCCGCGTCGTAGCGGAACGGAAAGAGATGCCACACTGCCTGGCTGTTATCGGGCAGGCGCGCCGGCGTAACGCCGGAGATGTCCTGCAGCGCCGCGGCCAGACGCGCAGCGTTCTGCCTGCGGCGGGCCGTTTCCTCGCGGAGCTTGTCGAGCTGCTGGAGAAGCATCGCGGCCTGAAACTGCTGGAGGCGGAAGTTGCCGCCGCGGGTGAAGCTGCCGATGCCCCTGAAGCCGCCATACGGGCGTCCGCAGTCGTGGAACGCACCCGCGCGATCGATGAGATCGCCGCGGTTGCTGGTGATCGCGCCGCCTTCACCCGACGGCAGGTGCTTCGAGTTCTGGAAGCTGAAGCAACCCAGATCGCCGATGGTGCCGCACTTCTTGCCCTGGTATTCCGCGAGCCAGGCCTGGCAGGCGTCCTCAATCACTGCAAGCCCGCGTTTCTTCGCGACCGCCACAATCGGTTCCATGTCGCACGGCATCCCGTAGATGTGCACCGGCATGATGGCGCGGGTGCGATCCGTGATCCGGCTCGCGATCGATGCGGGATCGATCGTCAGAGTGGCGGGATCGGTGTCCGCGAACACCGGCAACGCCTTGTGAAACAGGATGGCGTTGTAGCTGGCGATGAAGGTAAACGGCGAGACGATGACCTCGTCGCCAGCATCGACGTCGAGGACGTGCATGCCGACGATGAGCGCTGTCGTCCCGCTGGCGGTCGCGAGGCAGCCCTTTGCACCGAGGAGTTCGGCGTACGCGGTCTCGAAGCGCTGCACCTGCTCGCCCGCGCCGCGATACCACCGGCCGCTCCTCAGCACCTGCAGGATCGAGGGCTCCCACGTCTGTCGCCATTCCGGCCACTGCGGCCAGCTGCCGGTGTGCACCGGGGTGCCTCCCAGCAGCGCGGGCTTGTCGGCGATCGTCCGCCCCAACGCCCTCTTCGAAAACACACTGACGCTGGCCAACGCCCCGGCCGTGAGGCCGAAGAACTCACGACGGCTGTTCTTTACGGTCATGGTGTCCTCCGTCAAATCGAGCTTCGCAGTGGATAGTAATGCGAAAACAGCGGATCGCGTGGCGTGCCGAGTGAGCGAGCGCGTTACACCTTGATCCGCCTCGTGCCCGGCTCCATGCGGCAGAGGTCGACGTCGGCGACGGCGACCAGCTCGAACGCGTGTCGCGCGAACGCGTTCACGTCAGACAGCGCCTGGCCTGACGCGCCGATGTTGACATGACGCAGCGTCGTGCCGAACGCCCGGGGTGGGGATCGAAAAAAAACGGTTCGACGGCGGCGGCCGCGGCGACCGACTGGAGAAAGCGTCTGCGGGATATGGGTGCCTGGGACATGGGAAGGAGCGTACAGCCACTCGCCGCGTCGCTGCTCGCGCCGCTCCGCTGGCTCGCCTGGCGGCCCGGCCCAGGCGACATATGAGAGAGCTTCTTGTGGGTTCTATAATCCGCTCCGAGTGCCACCAGTGACACGCGCGCGCGCCAGCGGCGGCTCCCCGGCCGCGACCCTCGTGGTCGGGTTGCCGATGACGCTCGCCGTCGTGGGCGCCGACTCGTGGTACATCTCCGGGCAGATTGCCGGCCTGCGGCGGCTCCAGACCGAAACTACCGATCGCAACCGCCGCGGCTCGCGGCAGCTGCTCCGCATCCAGAACGCACCTGGCCGAGCGGGAGAACCGAAGAGTTCGCGAACGTCGTATCTGGAAAGTCCTAAGAGTGCGTCGAGGGTATGGGCATCAGCAGTAGTGCGTAAACGACGGCAGGAGGTCATCATGATCCGGACAATTTCTCTTCTCGCGATTCTGTCGCTGTGCGCGGCGGTTCCGGCCCGTGGCCAGGTCACCCTTACTCAGGGACCGGAACAAATCGCGGTCGAAATAGACGGCAAGCCGTTCACGGTCTTCCATCTTGGCGGCGAGAACCTGAAGAGGCCGTACCTCCATCCATTGCGCTCGGCCACGGGCACGATCGTCAACCGATCCTTCCCAGCCGGCCAGGTGGCCGGAGAGACGACCGATCATCCGCACCACGCCGGGCTCTGGTACGGGCACGGCGACGTGAACGGGTTCAACTATTGGGCGGTTCAGAACGTGGCGAAGCCGCAGCCGCCCGACAGCGCCAACTTCGGGCGCATCGTTCTGCAGAAGATCGCGTCCGTGAAGAGCGGCAAAGAATCCGGTTCGGTGGACACCGTTTTCACCTGGCTGAAGCCAGACGGCGCGCCGCTGATGACGGAAACCCGCAGGACGACCTTCTACGCACATCCCGAGCTGCGCATCATCGATTTCGATTTCGACTTCGCGGCGATCGACACGGTCGTGTTCCGCGACACGAAGGAAGGCACGTTCGCGATGCGGATGGCCACGGCGCTGGACGAGCCGCCGCTCAAGCCTGCCCCCCGTAGCCCGGAGGGCGGAGGAGGGCCGGAGCCCGGCGGCCCCTTGAGAACCGGCAAGTTGACCAACGCGCAGGGCGGTGTGGGGGAGCCCAACGTCTGGGGCAAGCGTTCGGAGTGGGTGGACTACTCCGGGCAGATCGACGGGGAGAAGGTCGGCGTGGTGATGATGGATCATCCCGGCAATCCGAGGCACCCCACTTACTGGCATTCCCGTGGATACGGACTGCACTCGATCAATCCGTTCGGCGTCAGCGATTTTCTCAATGACAAGACCCAGAACGGCAGCCTGACGATTGCGCGAGGGCAGCGCGTCCGCTTCCGCTACCGCGTCGTCATTCATCCCGGCCTGACACCGGCGCGGCTTGCCGAGCTGTACAAACAGTTCGTGTCGCTTTAAAGGATTCCCGTTCGACGAGTAATGAGAAGCGTATGAGACTCATCACCGATCTTCGCTTTGCCCTGCGGTCCCTCCTCAGGGTCGCGGGGCTGGCCATCACGGTCGTGGTGACGCTGGCCCTCGCGGAGACCCACCATCGTGAACTCGATCCGCGAGGAGTCGCCGAACGCGCTCAGGGTGCGAACGCGCGACCGGAACTCCGTGATTTCCGGCACCGAGAAGTTCGCGTTCTCGGCCCCGATCCCGCGGGCGCTCGGCAGCGACCCTTCGGTGATGGGCAAGACCGTGAGGCTGGGCGATCGTTCGGCGACAATCGCCGGCGTTTTGACCCGTCCGTCGCGTATCTGTCGGAGACGGAGATCATCGGCAACGTGGTGACGAGCCCGCATCATCTGGCGGCGACGATGGTCGAAGGGCGCGTGCACCGGATGACGGTGCTGTTCGCCCGCCTGGCCCCGGGGGCGGATATCGACGCCGCGCGGGCCGAGCTGCGCGCAACGCACGGGGGGATGATCCCCGGAGCGGTCCCGAGCGCGGCCGCCGCGGGACTGCTTATCGCGGCGGGCATCCTCGCGTCGCTGCTGCCAGCCGCCGCCCGCGCTTCACGGGTGGACGTCATCCAGGCGGTGCGCGCCGATTAGCGTGTAGGTCGTGCTCCTCCCGCCCGCTTCGTTGCGCAGCAACACCCCACACGCGAACGAGTTGCTGGATGCCTTGCAGCGTCGTGTCGTTTGAGCTCTTCGTGAGCGCCGCCCACTTCGACGTCGTCAGCTTTTCCCTCGAAGCTGTCGAGCAACCGGTTGATGACCAGCCGTTGATGGTCGTTCAGCGGCATGTCGCGCAGCGTTTCCCAGTAGCGCGCTTGTCGATCACACCGGAGAGTGCCGTTTGTGCGCCTTGGATCGCGCGACAACCCAGGAATCACTCCATCCAGGGCGTCACGTCCATGGTTCCTCGCTGCGTCTGTTCTACGATGCGGTAGTACTCGCGGCGCTGGTCGCGGATCTCGGTGGACATGCTGTAGAACCTCCGCGAGCTCCCTTCCGATCGCGCCAGCGACATGTCCGCGATCGCCGCGCAATCCGGCCGTTGCCATCGTCGAAGGGGTGAATCGTGACAACCATAGATGCGCAAGTGCTGCCTTCAGCACCGGCTCCGTTTTCGCGCCGCTTTTGATGCGCGACCAACTTGCACATTCCTCGATCCAAGTCACGGTCGACATCTACGGGCACTTGGTGCCGGGTGCCAATCGCAGAGCGGTCGACCGGCTGGA
>JBKJRJ010000478.1:0-3211 GCA_046594705.1 Vicinamibacterales bacterium | reverse complement strand
GCCCCGCGCGCCAACATCACGCACATCGACAACGACATCACCGCCTGGTTCGCCAAGGACGACCCGGTCTACCGCGACTACGAGCGCTTCCGGGACGAGTTCGGCGGCAGTCGGACGCTCATCATCGCGCTGAAGGCCGACTCCCCCGATCGGCTGTTCTCCAGGCCCACGCTCGACTTCATCCGCCAGGTGTCCGGTGACATCGAGCGTGTCGATACGGTGGAGCGGGTGGCCAGCCTGGCGACCGCCACGACGGTCGAGGCGCTGGTGGACCGGACCGGCGCCGGGGACAGCGGCATCGACGTCCGCCGGTTGATCGAGCAAGGGACCGGGCAGACACCGGAAGACGTCCGCCGGCGCGCGATGAAGGACGAACTGATTCGCGGCGACCTGGTGTCGGACGAGGGCTCGGTCACCGCAGTGGTGGTGAGCTTCGACGAGAAGCGGATCGACGCCGTCCGCGGCGGCGTGATCCAGCGGATTCACGACCTTGTCGATCCGCGGCTGCCCGAGGGTGTCACGGCGTACTACAACGGCAGTCTGGAGATCAGCGAGACCTACAACCGCATCACGCTGGCGAATCAACGAACCTTTACGCCGCCGATCTTCCTCATCACTCTGCTCGCCGTCTATTTGTCCTTCCGCTCGTGGCGCAAGATGCTGCTCACGATCGTCGCCGTCGGCATCAGCGTGTTGTGGACGCTCGGCCTGTTCTCGTTGATGGGCTACAGCTACAACGTGCTCGCCAGCATGCTCGTCCCGCTGATCGTCGTGCTCGCCATCGCGGACGACGTGCACATCATGCAGCACTGGGACGAGAAGCGGCGCGCCATGTCGCCGGAGGCGGCGTTCAAGGCCACGGTCGCGCACCTGGCGACGCCGCTCTTCGGCGCCAGCGCGACCACTGCGCTTGGCATGGCCTCGCTGGCGACCAGCGACGTCGTCGCCGTGCAGTCTTTCGGCGTCGGGTCGGCCGTCGGCATCATGGTCGATTGCATGATCTCCCTGGTGTTCGTGCCGACCGTCCTGAGCCTGATGAGGCCGGAACTGGCGCTACCGCCGCACGAGAAATACCTGGTGCGGCCCATGCGGAGCATCGCCGCATTCTCCACCAGGCGTCCCCACCTGGTACTCGGCGTCACGGCGGTGCTGTCTGTGGTGGCGATGCTCGGAATCCGCGAGCTCCGGGTCGACACCAATCACATCAACTTCTTCAGTCACGATCACCCGCTCGGCCAGTCGGCGCGGCTCATCGATGATGAGCTGTCAGGGATATACAGCTTCCAGCTCCTGCTGGAAGGACCGCCCGAATCGCTGAACACCCCCGACAACCTGCAGCGCATGGATCGGCTGGCCGGCGATCTCCGCAAGCTCCCCAACGTCAAGAAGGTCCGCTCGGTCGCCGACTACGTGCGGCGCGTCAACCGGGAGCTCAACGACGGCGACGCCGCGGCGGACGTGGTGCCGGCGGACGCGGCCACGGTCGCCCAGGAGTTGTTCGTCTTCACGCTCGGCGGCGAGGGCAGGCGCGAGCTCGAACGGGTGGTCGCGAGCGACTATTCACGCGCGCAGATCGACGTCAAGTTGCGCGCGATGAGCTCCGACCTGGTGCTGGACCTGATCGATCGCACGGACGCGCTGGCCGCGGCGGCCTTCGCGGGCACATCCGTCAAGGCGACCACCACCGGCTCCGGACGGTTGTTCAGCACGCTGGACCATTACCTCGTCTCGTCGCAAATCAGCAGCTTCGGGACGGCGTTCATCACCGTCTTCGCCGTGATTTTCATCATCTTCCGCTCGGTCCGGTTCGGTATCCTCACCATCGCACCCAACGTCCTGCCGGTCCTCGCGGTCCTCGGCGTGATGGGTTTTCTCGGGATTTCCATGAACATCGCGACCGTGATGGTCGCCAGTGTCGCGCTCGGCGTCGTCGACGACGATACGATCCATTTCATCAACCGCTATCGCCGCGAGGTGGCGGCCGGCGCCGGCACCGACGAGGCCATCGAAGCGGCGACCGTTCACGAGGGGCGCGCCTCTCTCACGACGGCGATCATCAATAGCCTCGGTTTCGGGGTGCTGATGTTCTCCGAGTACAAGCCGACGGCATGGTTCGGCGGCCTGCTCGGGCTGACGATGGCGGTGGCGTTCCTGGCGGAGGTCTTCATCCTGCCGGCGACGATCAAGCTGCTGCCGCGGTTTTTCGGTGCTGACGCGTTGCGCCGCTCCCGGGGGCTCACCCCCGCATGACGCCGACGCTGTTACCCACGAAGCCGACAAAGGTCACGACAATCACAACGACCAGAGCTAACACGAATGCTTTGTGGCTTTTGTGGGCGTTGTGTCTGACGGCCGTGGCAACAGCCCCCACGACGGTGTTCGCCCAGCCCGCACCGACCGGCTACGTGTCCGTGCTGCTCGATCACCTGCCGAACCGGGAAGCCACCGAGCTGCGGGCGCGGGCGTTCGTCGAACAGCAGGTCGAGGCTGGCTCTCACCTGCGGCTGACGGCGTCAGGATTCGTCGAAGGGTTGCTGGCGGATCGGGGCGGGAAGGTCACCGACGCAATCGCGGAACCGCATGATTTGAACGCCACCTTTCGCGCCACGCGCTTCAGCCTGACCGCGGGACTTGGCCGGGTCGTCTGGGGACGCCTCGATGAGCTGCAGCCGACCGACGTCATCAATCCGATTGACGTCTCGAGGTTCTTCTTCGAAGGGCGGAGCGCGGCGCGGCTGGCGGTGCCGCTCGTCCACGCGACGTTCTACGCGGGTGACAAGGGGTCGGTCGAAGGCATCTACGTCCCCTTTTTCCGGCGCGGCCGGTTCGACCGGCTCGCCGAGGGGTCGTCGCCTTTTAACCTGGCACCACTCGGTGTGCCATTCGCGGACCTGACCCCGCAACGGGACGCCGGCCATGCGCAAGGCGGCGCGCGGGTGAACATCACGAGCGGGCGGGTGGACTGGTCGGTCTCGGCCTATCGAGGCATCCGTCCTTTTGGAGTCTTTTCGGCGGTCGCCGCGCCCCCGGGGCTCGCGAGGACGTATTCCCGCTTCACCATGATTGGCGGGGATGTCGAGACCGTCGCCGGCCCGTGGGTCGTGCGTGGCGAGGTCGCCGTGTTTCCGCGCGACGTGTTCCAGGCGTTGGATCGGCCGGTGGCCATTGCGGGCCGGTCGTTCGACGCGGGCGCGGCGCTGGATCGAAAGGC
>JBKJRJ010000448.1:0-3050 GCA_046594705.1 Vicinamibacterales bacterium | reverse complement strand
AAGCCCAGCGTCGTCGATCCGACGCCGATCCCGACCGCGCCGTAGGCCCCGTAGGCGCGGCTGTGCGAGTCGGCGCCCGGGATGAACTGCCCCGGCATCACCAGCCCCTGCTCGGGGAAGTAGAAATGAAAGATGCCGTCGCCGGGCGTCGCGTAATAGGGCTTCTGCAGATTCTGCAGCCGGGCGAACTCGCGGCCGATACCGGTCTGCTTGTCGTCGATGGCGCTGCCGGTAAAGACAAAATGATCGTTGGCAATGGCGGCCTGCCGCGGGGCGATGGTGTGACCGCCGGTGATCTGGTTGAAGGTGTGGATCGAAAACGGCGCGGTGCCGTCCGAGGCGGGCAGCAGGTCGGCGTAGACGCGGAGCGTGGCGCCGGGCCGGAGATCGGCGGCGAGCAGTCCCTTGTCGACGCGATGCGCCCAGAGGATCTGCTCAGTCGCCGTCATGCCGCTGGCGGCATCTGCATCGGGCCAGTCGATCGCCGGCGGGGTCTCGACCGATCGGCGGAATTCCCGGCGGCCCACTTCGAAGATGCCGCCGCCGCGGCGGATCTCTTCTTCCTTCGGCGACAGCGGCACCGGCTGGTAGGTGCTGCCCTGCGTCACGTTGGCGAGCTGCCGCGTGACGGGATCGAACGTCAGCTCGTCGCCGTCCCGCGCGTCGGCCACGGCCTCGGGGCTCTGCACGACGTGCAGGCCGAGGTTGAAGGCGTTGCGCCGGAAGATGTCACCCATGTTGTGGCCGCACACCACGACCAGCTGCCGGCCGACTTCCTCGGCCACGCCCTTGAGCCCGGCGGGGCTCATCTCGCGCGACGAGCCGATGGCAAACCGATCGCCGGCGATGACGAAGGTCTCGCCGCGATGCACACGGGCGCGGAAGTCGGGCATCAGATAACGGAACGATCCGGCCTTCCAGCGCTCGTCCAGGGTGGCGAGGCTCTCGGAGACGCAGTCGGCCGCGGGCGTGATCTGGTCCGTATCGATGGCGTCGAGCTTCTTCGGGGTGGCACTCCTGGCGTCCCAAAAAATCAGGGCCGTGCCGCGGATCAGCCGATCGTCGTTGGCCGCGGCGGCATCCTGGCTGGTGTCGCGGATGGCGTCAACCGCCACGCCGGCCTTCAGCGCGGCGGGTTGGATCCTGTGCATGCCTTGTCATCATAGCCAATACAGGCGACGACCGGCAGCGGCGGATAGCGGCGGAAGCGGGGGTCGGTCTTCGAGCGCTCGCAGAACGAGAAGCGCGAGCCGCGGTCGCTCTCGATCACGCGCGCGTGCGCGCAGGTCGCGCATAAACCCGCACGGCTTATGGCATCATGGTCCATATATGTTCACGTCCGAGGCGGTGACGCGCGGGATCAAGGTGCGGGTCGAGTCCGAGTATGCCCCCGAGCGGTCGCAGCCGTCTCAGAACCAGTGGTTCTTTCTCTACACGATCACCATCGCGAATGAAGGCACGGAAACCGCCCAGTTGATGACGCGGCACTGGATCATCACCGACGGGACCGGCCACATCGAGGAGGTCCGCGGCCCCGGCGTCGTCGGCAAGCAGCCCGTCCTCGCGCCGGGCGAATCGTTCAGCTATACCTCGGGCTGCCCCCTCAACACGCCGTTCGGCGTGATGGAGGGGACCTACCAGATGGTCGCCGGCAGCGGCGAGGAGTTCGACGCGAAGGTCGCGCCGTTCACGCTCAGCGAGCCGTACACCGTTCATTGACGCCTGGCGCGCGGCGCGGCCGGCCAGACGGTCCCTGCTACACGAAACTCGCCTCGATGGTCAGCGCGTCGTCCAGCATGCGAAGATATCGCCGCCGGGGAATCTCCACCGCGCCGAACTGCGCGAGGTGTTCGGTGACCCACTGCGTGTCGAGCAGCGTGTAGCCACGCGCGCGCAGCCGATCCACCAGCGCCGTCAGCGCCGCCTTCGACGCGTCGCTCACCCGGTGAAACATCGATTCACCGAAGAACGCCCCCCGGATGGCGACGCCGTAGAGCCCCCCGACCAGCCGCTCGTCCTGCCAGGTCTCCACGGAGTGGGCGAAACCCTGCGCGTGAAGCGCGCAGTAACTGTCGATAATCTCCGCGTCGATCCAGTCGCCATCGGCGTCCTCGCGATCGGCGCAGGCCTGGATCACGTCACGAAAACGGGTGTTGACGCGAATCTCGAATCGCTGCTGGCGCAGGCTGCGCGCCAGCCGTCGGGAGACATGAAAGGTGTCGAGCGGAATGACGCCGCGGGGGTCGGGCGAGTACCACCGGATCTCGCCGGGCCCCACAGCCATCGGAAACCAGCCGCTGGTATACGCCGAGCGCAGGGCGTCCGCCACAATCATGCAGGGGACATTGTAGTTGGTGGTAGGCCGTGACCAACTACTTCAGCGCCAGCACGGAGCAGTGCCCATGCGCGAGCAGCGCGCGCGCCTGCTCCGGATCCTGCACGATGGCGAGATCGATGGTGTGTTCGGCGGTGTAGGTGGCAAGCTCGACCGCCGGGTCGCCGGTGCGGATCGCAATCGTCACCGTGCTCTGGTCGCCGGGGCTGATGCGCTCGAAGCGTTCGCGCGCTTCCTCCTCGATCGCCTGGTGCAGCGCGGGGAGCTTCTCGGCCGCGATCTCCGCCGTCCAGCCCGCCGACAGCGGCTGGTCCACCGTGTAGACCACGTGCAATTGGGCCCCGAACGTGGCCGCCAGCCGACGCGCAAAGCGCACCGATGCATCGAATCCGTCATCGCTGCTGCCGTGGAGCAGCACCCGTCGCATCGTGTCCATCACCATGCGCCGTGCGGATGCATAGGCGATGCCGTAGTAGTACACTCGAGCACTCCCTCACATATGAATCACCCGCCTGCGCGATGGGCGCCTGCCGCAGTTCTGGCCTTGCGCCACTATTCGTGGCCGCTCTTCGGACATGACCTCGTCGCCGGTGTGACGGTCGGGCTCGTCGCCCTGCCGCTCGCCATGGCCTTCGCCATCGCCTCCGGCTTGAAGCCCGAGCAGGGCATCTACTGCGCCATCGTCACCGGGTTCCTCGTCTCGGCGCTGGGCGGC
>JBKJRJ010000351.1:0-6139 GCA_046594705.1 Vicinamibacterales bacterium | reverse complement strand
ACGAGGTATGCCCTGCGCATCGACCTCAGAATAAACCGGCTATACTCGATTCGAAAGGCCTGCCCTGCTCCGTCGAAGGGACCCGCTCAACCATGAGATACGTATTCCCCCTGGTGGCGGTCGCCGCCACCGTCGTCCTGTCGCCCGCCGTAGTTGCGCAGTCCAAGCCGACCGACATCTATGTCAGCGTAGTCGATTCCAAGGGAAATCCGGCCGCGGGCCTGGGCGTGGCGGACTTTCGCGTCCGTGAGGACGGTGTCGCTCGCGAGGTGCTGAAAGCCGGCCCCGCCATCGAACCGCTCACCGTCGCGCTGATCATCGACGACAGCCAGACGGCCAGCCCCTCGGTCCAGATGATCCGCGAGGCGACGGCGATCTTCCTCAAAACGCTCGCCGGCAAAGCCGAAGTCGCGCTGGTGACGTTCGGCGATCGCCCGACGATCGTCACCGACTACACCACTGACCAGAAGCAGCTGCAGGATTCGGCGCGGCGGATTTTTCCGCGGAGCGGCGCCGGCGGCGTCCTGATGGAGGCCCTGGTGGAAGTCAGCCAAGGCCTGGAGCAGCGGAAGCCAAAGCGGCCGGTGATTGCGGTGCTGATGATGGACGGGTCGGTCGAATTCAGTAACCGCTATTACGACAGCGTCCTCAAGGAACTCGCCAAGAGCGGCGCGGCGCTCCACGTGGTGTCGCTCGGACCGCCGAATGGGAATCTCTCCGACGAACTGCGCAACCGCAACCAGGTGGTGGCGCTCGGCACCGAGCGATCGGGCGGACGCCGCGACAACGTGATCGCCGTGACGGCGGCGGCGCCGAGAATGAAACAGCTCGCCGAGGAGCTGCTCAACCAGTACGTGGTGACCTACGGGCGCCCCGACACGCTGATCCCGCCGGAGAAAATCGCGGTCACCGTGACCACACCGGGGCTGACCGCCCGCGCCCGCACCCGCACCGGCGCGGCGGGTGCCAAATGAGCTCCCGGTTCCCGGTCGCCCTGCTCTTCGCGGCGGCGACCGCCGCGGCGTTTGGCGCCGCGACGGCGCTCGCCGCCCAGGGACAGCGGATTCGCAGCGGCGTCGAGCTCGTGTCACTGAACGTCACCGCCACCGACGGACAGGGCAAGTTCACCACCGATCTCACCGAGGAGGAGTTCGAGGTCTACGAGGACGGCGCCAGGCAGAAGCTGACTTTTTTCTCGAAGACGCAACAACCCATCTCCCTCGCCCTGCTGCTGGACACGAGCGCGAGCATGGAAGGGCGCATGGGCATCGCGCAGGAAGCCGCCATCGGCTTCGCCCGGCAGCTCCGCAAGGACGACCAGGCGGAAGTCATCGACTTCGACAGCCAGGTCCGCGTGCTGGCTCCTTTCACGAATGATGCCGCAGCGCTCGAGAAGGCGATTCGCGCGACGACCCCGAACGGCTCCACCTCGCTCTACAACGCCCTGTACATCGCGCTCAAGGAGCTGAAAAAGGTGCGGGCGGCGTCGACCTCCGACATCCGCCGCCAGGCCATCGTCCTGCTCTCTGACGGCGACGACACGTCGAGCCTGATCGAGTTCGATCAGGTGCTCGACCTGGCCAAGCGGTCGGAAGTCGTGATCTACGCCATCGGCTTGCGCCAGGGAGAAATTGCGCGCCGCGAGTTCAAGGAGGCGGAGTTCGTGCTGAAGCAGCTCGCCAGCGAGACCGGCGGCCGCGCCTACTTCCCGAGCGACGCGCGCGAGCTGGCCAAGATCTACCTCGGCATCTGGGACGAGCTGTCGAGCCAGTACGCCATCGCCTACTCCTCGGCGAACCCCAAGCGCGACGGCGCGTGGCGCCGGGTCCAGGTACGGCTGCTGCGCCCGAACATCACCGGCCGGACCAAGCAGGGCTACTACGGCCCTACTGGCTCTTGAGCCGTTGATGACGATCGCGTGGCTGCCTCTCGTCCTCTACGCCGCGGCCGCCGTCGCGTACCTGGCGAACTTCTCCCGGCCTTCCCCCCGGACAGGACGCGCCGCCACGGCGCTCCTCGCCAGCGCCGTCCTCGCGCACACCTTTCTCATCGGCATGCAGACGATGGAGGCCGGCTACGCGCCGCTGGTGGGCACGACGGCGGCAATCTCGGCGTTCGTGTGGCTGCTCGGCCTGGCCTACCTGTACGTCGAGCTCACCACAGACGAACGCGCGATGGGCGCCTTCGTCAGCGTGCTGCTGGCGGCGCTCGCCGTGCTGCCGGCGCTCAACAGCCAGATCGACGCGCGGCCGGCGCTGCTGCGCAGCCCGCTGTTCACCGTCCACGTCCTGTCGATGCTGCTGGCCTACGCCAGCTTTGCCTTGGCCTTCGTCATCGGCATCACCTACGTGCTGTTGTTCAAGGAAATCAAGGCGAAGCACCTGGGTTTCTTCTACGCGCGGCTGCCCTCCCTGCAGACGCTCGACGCGATGAACGCGAAAGCGATCGTGATCGGCTGGCTCTTCCTGACCTGCGGCCTGGTGATCGGCGGCATCTGGGCCAGCCAGATTGGCGGATCGCCGGATCCGCGCGCGCAGGCGATGTCGGTGGCGGACCCGAAGATTCTCGTGGCGCTCGTCTCGTGGGTGACCTATTCGTTCGCGCTGTTCGCGCGGCGCGCGATTGGCTGGAGCGGCCGCCGCGCCGCCTGGCTGTCGGCGCTCGCCTTCGTGATCGTGCTGCTCAACCTGGTGCCGGTCGGCTACTTCCTCACCCGGAGCCACAACTTCTAGCCATGCGGTTGTTTGCCGTCGGGATCAGTCACCGGACCGCGCCGGTCGAGGTTCGGGAGTGCGTGGACTTTGCGCGCCGCGGGCTCGAGGCGGCACTGTCCGCGCTGGCGGCCCGCAACCTGACCCGCGAGGCGGTGATGGTCTCGACCTGCAACCGCGCGGAGATCTACGCCGGCGCCGAGTCCGACGAGGCCGCCGAATCGTGCAGCCGCTTCATCGGTGAGTACCACGGCATCCCCTGGGACACCCTGGCCCCGCACATCGTGATTTATCGCGGACCGGAGGTCGCCACGCACCTGTTCCGGGTCGCGGCGGGCCTCGACTCGCTGGTGGTCGGCGAACCCCAGATCCTCGGCCAGGTCAAGGACGCCTTCGCGACCGCCACCGGGCTGAAGTCGACGGGCGCGCTGACCAATCGGTTGTTCGCGTCAGCCTTCAGTGTCGGCAAGCGCGTGCGCCACGAGACGGGGCTCGGCGAAGGCGCGGTGTCGGTGAGTTATGCCGCCATCGCGCTGGCGAAGAAGATCTTCGGCGACCTCAAAGGCCTCACCGTCCTCATTCTGGGCGCGGGCGAGATGGCGAAGCTCACCGGCACGCATCTTCAGGCTCAGGGCGTGAAGCAGCTGACGATCGCGAGCCGCCGGCTCGAGAGCGCGCAGGCGCTCGCCGCGCATCTCAACGGCCGCGCCACGTCCTGGGATTCGATCGGCCAGGCGCTCGCCGCCGCCGACATCGTCGTCACCGCCACGGGCGCACGTGAGCCCGTCCTGACGCGCGCCGGGGTCGAAGAGGCGATGCGCCCGCGGCGCAGCCGCCCGCTGTTTGTGATCGACATCGCGGTGCCGCGCGACGTCGAAGTGGCGGTCGGCCGCCTCGACCAGGTCTTTCTCTACAACATCGACGACCTCCACGCGATCGTGAAGGAGAACCTCGCGCGCCGAACCTCGGAAGTCGATCGGGCCGAAACCATCGTGCGTGAGGAGGTGGTGCGTTTCCAATCCTGGCTGCAATCCCGCGAGATTGTGCCGACCGTGGTGGCGCTCCGCAACCGCTTCGAAGCGATCCGGCAGGCGGAATTGCAGCGCCTCGAACCCAAGCTGGCCGTGCTGCCACCGGAGGCGCGCGCGCGCGTGGACGAGATCACCCACTTGATCGTCGAAAAACTGCTGCTCGCGCCCACCGAACAGCTCAAGGCGGCGGACGATGCCACCCAGGCGGTGGCCTACGCGGACGCGCTCAACCGCCTGTTCAGCCTCACGGCCGACAAGCCGGACTCGAAGGACTCATGAAGGCACTGCGCATCGGGACACGAGGCAGCCCGCTCGCGCTCTGGCAGGCGCGGACGGTGGCGGCCCTGCTCGAGGCCCAGGGCCGCGCCAGCGAGCTGTGCATCATCAGGACGGCGGGCGACCGGTTGCAGCACGCGCCGCTCTCGGAGCTCGGCGGGAAGGGGCTGTTCGTCAAGGAAATCGAGGACGCGCTGCTCGCCGGGACGATCGACCTGGCCGTTCACAGCGCCAAGGACATGTCCGCCATCCTCCCGGCCGGTCTCGGCGTCGTCGCGGTCCTGCCGCGTGAAGATTCCCGCGACGCGCTGGTACTCCCGCACGGCGGCGGGGCGCTCCCCGAGCGGGCGCGCATCGGCACCGGCAGCGTGCGGCGGAGCGCGCAGCTGTGCCGGCGCCACCCGGACGCGAGCTTCCTACCAATCCGCGGCAACGTCGAGACGCGCCTTCGGAAAGTTGACGAGGGTGACTACGACGCGCTGGTGCTGGCCGTCGCCGGACTGACCCGGCTCGGCTACCAAGGGCGCATCTCGGTGCACATCCCGCACGACGAGTGCATTCCCGCGCCCGGCCAGGGCATTGTCGCGATCGAGGCCCGTGTCGGAGATGAAGACGTGGCGGCCGCGCTCGCCGCGATCAATCACCTCCCGACCGCGGCCTGCTTCGAGGCGGAACGGGCGGTGGTCTCGGCGCTGGGGGGAGGCTGCCAGCTTCCCCTGGGCGCCATCGCGGTGCTCGCGGGCCATCGTCTCGAGATGCAGGCCATCGTGACCTCGCCGGACGGCAGCCGCCGGGTGCGGGAGCAGGCCGAAGGAGACGCCGCGAGGCCGGCCGAGCTGGGCCATGCGCTGGCGGCGGCGCTGGCGGCAGCCGGCGCCATCGCCATCCTGGACGAAGTACGCTACTGATAGAGGCGCCCATGCAGAGAAGCCCCTGCGTCTTCATCGTCGGCGCCGGCCCCGGCGACCCCGGATTGATCAGCGTGCGCGGGCAGCGCCAGCTCGAGGCGGCCGATGTGGTGGTGTACGACCACCAGGTCCACGCCCGGCTGCTCCGCTCCGCGCGGCACGACGCCGAGCGGATCGATGTCGGGCCAGCCGCGCCGAGAGCGCTGGACCAGGAGGCCATCTCGCTGCTGCTCGTCGAAAAGGCGCGTGAAGGCAAGACCGTGGTCCGCCTCAAGGTCGGGGATCCGTTCGTCTTCGACAGCGGCGGCAAGGAAGCGCTCTTCCTGCACGAGCAGCAGATCCCCTTCGAGGTCGTCCCGGGCATTCCCGGCACCATCGGGATCCCGGCGTACGCGGGGATCCCGCTCACCTACCCGGGCGGCGGCGACATCGTCACGCTGATCAGGGGCAACGAGGCGGAGACCGACGCACCCCCCAAGGTGGACTGGGCGCTGCTCGCCGGGCTGGACGGCACGCTCGTCAGCTACGCCGGGGCGCGGCAGATCGGCGCCATCGTCAACGCCCTGCTGTCGCACGGCCGCTCGCCGGAGGAATCGGCGGCACTCATCTACGGCGGCACCACCCCGGCGCAAGACACCATTGTCGGAACGCTCGGCACCATTGCGGACCGCGCGCGGCTGCAGGGGCCGGCGATGCTGGTGATCGGGGCGGTGGTGGGGCTGCGCGATCACCTGCGCTGGTTCGACGATCGGCCGCTGTTCGGCCGCCGGATCGTCGTGACGCGGTCTCGCGAGCAGGCGCGCGAGCTGGTGGACATGCTCGAGGAGCGCGGCGCCGACGCCATCCAGGCGCCGACCATCCGGATCGCGCCGGCCGACGATCCCGCCGCACTCGACCGCGCCTGCGCCGAGGCCGGGACCTACGACTGGATCGTCTTCACCAGCGCCAACGCCGTCGATTACTTCATGCAGCGGGTGCTCGCGAACGGCGACGTCCGCGACCTCAAGGGCGTGCGGCTCTGCGCGATTGGACCCTCCACCGCGCAGCACCTTTCCCGTTACGGCCTGCGGGTGGACCTGACGCCGGAGGAAGCCCGGTCGGAAGCCGTGATCGAAGCGCTTCGCGCGACCGGCGCGGTGAAGGGCGCGCGGGTGCTGCTGCCGCGCGCCGACATCGCGCGCGAGGTGCTCGCGGACGAACTGCGCGACGCGGG
>JBKJRJ010000206.1:0-7165 GCA_046594705.1 Vicinamibacterales bacterium | reverse complement strand
CGGCGCCGCGAACGGCAGCGTATCGGGCAGCACGCGGACGGCGGTGGTGAACTTCAGCGGGTACTTGCCGCCCGACGCGAACGTCAGCTCGACGAAGAACGCCGTCCACCCCTTCGCGGGCGCCGGCACGCGGCCGACCCAGGTGTTGGGGCCGGACGGGGTCAGGACCGCCGGCAGGTAGGCCGGGCCGAGGATGTCGAGGCGGAAATCGCGCGCGTTCGGGTTGTTGGCCTGCCAGAGCGTCACGGTCTCGGGCCGTTCCTTCGACACCACCTTGATCGCGCCGTCCTGCTCGAAGGTCCAGCTGAACTCAGGGCGCGGCTTGCCGTTGACCACGGCCGCGTAGAACGACTGTACGGTTTCGAGCGCGTCGGACTTGTCGAGCGAATGGTTGGCATTCGGCACGTAGCGCAGGTGTTTCTCGCCGCCCAGCTGGTCGAAATAGAACTGCGACGAATCGGGCAGGAAGAACTGGTCCCCGGACGCATTGAGGAGCAGCTTCGGCATCTTGAGGCGATCGCGATATTCGTAGGGCTCCTCGATCTTCATCAGGGCGCGGAACTCCTTCGTCCCGATCCACTCCATGACACCCTGGTCCACGTAATCCTTGACCGCGTCGGAATACACCCCATAGGCACGGAAGTGATGGATGAAGGACGGCTCGACGTTGAGCAGGTCGATCACGGCCGGGACGATGGCGACCACGCGCGCGTCCACCGCCGCGGTCGCCCACGTCGTCCAGCCGCGCTTGGAGGCGCCGGCCACGACGAAGCGGCCGACCTTGTGGCTGCCGCCCCCGGCCGAGGCGGCGAACGCGGTCACGGCATCCATCGCCCGCACGGCGCTCTTCGTCATCGGCAGCCGCGCCGGCCAGCGATCGTCGCCGGTGCGCAGGAAGTGGTCCCAGGTGTAGGCGATCATGTCGTCTTCGGTCCTGGGCTTACGCGCGGGATCGTCCTTGAACACGACGGGCTGATTGGGCACCATGCGCAGTTCGGCGACCACGGTCCCGGTGTCGCGCGCGGTGTCGAGTAACCATTTGGAGGGAGCCGCGGGCGGATTGCGATCGTTGCGGCCGCCGCCAATAAAGAGGAATCCGATGTCGCTGGTCACCTTCGCGGGCGTCACGACGACGAGCCAGTGTTTCCACAACGGCTGCTCGACTTCCTGGTCGGTGAGCCAGCGCTGGGAGGTGAGATCGATCAGCGTCGCGGTCGCCCCGTCGGCCGGCAGCGTCTTCGAAACCGCCCAGGCGAAGCTGGGGTCTGGTGCCGCAACATAGCGGTCGAGCGCGGTGTCAGCGGCGCGGGCGGTGGAGGCAGGCGCCGGGGCTTGGGCGTAGAGGCCGAAAGACCCCTGCGAGGTCGGCAGTGCGAGACCGCCGGCCACGACCAGGAACAGCGCGGGAAGAAGTCGCTTCATGCGACGGGATTATATGCGGCAAGGCACCACGGTCGCATAGCGCGCGTGCAGCAGCTGGTAAATGCCGTAGGCGAGCACGCCGGCGGCGGCGGCGCCGAGCAGCAGCGTCCCCTGCGGCAGCGTATTGAGAATGACGAGCGAGGTGTCCATGCCGCCGGCGGCCGAAGGGCGTCCGGCCAGGGCGGCGCGCACCACGCCGAAGGCGATGAGGACGAGCAGGAGGCCCCGCGCGACGATGCCGCCCCGCGCGACGTGCAATGCCCACGCCCCCGCCCGTGTGCGAAGGGTGGCGGCGTCGAGGTCGGGCTCCAGCTTGCCCTTGAGGGCGTCGATGATCTCGACCATCCCGTACCAGCCGACCCCGAGCCCGGCGGCCACGATCACCCACTCGCCGAGCGGCCAGTCGAGCGCCGCGCGCACCAGCGGCTCAGGTCCCGATTCGCCGCCCCGGAGCCCTACCGCAAGCTTGGCGGCTTGCAGTCCGATGGCCGCGTAAACCAGCGCTCGGATCACGGTCAGCGCGCGCTCCCAGCATCCCGCGTTCTTCTGCCACCGCCGGCCGAAGATAGCGCCGATGATCCGCCAGGCGGCGTAGGTGAGCAGTCCCGCGGCGACCAGGAGTAGCAGGCCGCGGCCGAACGGCTGGCCGAGGACGAGGTAGAGCGCGCCATCAGGATCGGTGAGACGGCCGCCACCGATGCCGGCGGCGACCTTCAGCGCCAGCGCGCCGACAAGTAGGTAGACCAGCGCCTTGGCGAGATAGCCGAGCCGCACCAGACCTTCGACGGTTTTCTCCACGGCGCGCGCTAATGCATTGTACGGGCCGTCTCCGGGCTCAACTGGAAATGCCTCGTCAGTGTCCCGGCCTGCGCGCGGGTCAGCAGGTCCCCGATCACCAGATCGCTGCCCGGCACGCCCGCGTTGACCATCGTGTCGAATAGCGACGCGGCTCGCTCAGCAACGCCGGCAGGGACGTGACGGGACGACCCGGCCGAGCTGCGCGTCGTGCGCCCGATAGACGTCGCTCTTGCCGCCGGGGCTAATCGATGCCTTGAGCCGCTCTCCAATCCAAGCGCTCGTCAGCGGCGGGCGCCGTATTCCTTGCGCGCTTCGACGAGAAGCGGCAGGCTGGGATCAGCATCTTTCCACAGAGCGAACGCGTCCTGGTAGGCGCGCGCCGCACCCGCTTCGTCACCGGCTTTGGCCCGGGCGCGCGCCAGCCAGATGTGGGCGACCGGCCCGATCGCCGTCGGCTCGTCGGTAAAGCGATTGTCGATCGCGCGCTGAAACGCCGCGGCCGCTTCGTCGAAGCGTCCGAGGCCAAGCAGCGCCTGTCCGCGGAACAACGAGAGACCCGGCTGGGCGCGCTCGCGGCCGTCAGAAGGACGGAGTGCCTCGAGTGCGGCGGCGTAATCGCGGCGGAAGAGCGCGGCGGCGGTTTCCTGGGCCGGTCCGAACAAGACCCGGAAGCTCTGGTCGGCGCTGAACCGCTTCGCAAGAATCTTGTGCAGCGCTGCGGCCTGCTGGGTCCGCCCGGCGCCATGGTAAACCGTCGTCAGTATCCACGGGGCGTTCTCCGCCCCGGCGATCGACACCGCCAAATCGGCGTAGCGCAGGGCGCCTGCCGCATCACCGGCAAGCATGGCGTTGATCGCAACCCAGCCCGTGACCTCCGCAAATCCAGCGGCATTGCCACGCTGTCGTGCCAGCTGTTCGAACTGCCGCATTTCAGCCTCAGCGTCGTGCAGCCTCCCGGCAGCCTGGAGCGCGCGTGCGTGTAGTTCCGCGACCACGCCTCTGGCCCCGTTCTTCAGCGAATCGTCCACCATGCGCGCCATGGCGGCCTGATCGCCTTCCAGGTACGCCACGGTAAAGGCGCAGCCGCGCAAGGCGGGGTAGGCCGGACGCAGCGCGATCCCCCGGGTGACAATAGCCTTGGCCTCGGCGAGCCGGTTCAATGCGACGTATCCGCTGCACAAGTTGGCGTACGGAAACGGCATCGCCGGATCGATGCGGTTGGCATCCAGTGCTTCGCGGACCGCACCCTCGTTGTCGCCGCGCTGGCTGAAGAGGTTCGCCAGGTTGTTGCGCGGCGCCGTGTCGCGCGGATAGGTCTCCTTCCAGAGCTCGTAGGTCCGCTGCACGCCGGCATCGTCGCCGGTCATCGTCAGGTGGCGACCTTCGATGTAGAGTCGCTCGCGCTCGCTGACGCGGCTGCGCCGCTCGTAGGCGCGGGCCGCGTTTTGGGCCGAGTTCGCCATGTCGCCGAAGTTGTAGAGGACGACGCTCAGGCGCGCATAGGCCATCGCGAAGTTGGGATCCAGCTGTATGGCGCGCTCGTAAAATGCGATGGCCTCACGTTCGCGGCCTTGTATCCTGCGGTCGTTGCCCTGTGAGAACGCCTGCAGCGCTTCGAGGGACGCGGTGGTGGCCTGCTCGAGCGGTGCATCAAAGCGTTCGAGCGAGGCCAGCGATTCCCCCAGCCGCGTCCGGATTGCGGAGGCCGCGGCACCGAGAGCCTGCAGCACCCCTTCGCGGTTGTCGATCTCCTTCTGCGTCGACGCGAGGGTGGCGCCGGTCGCGCCGTTCTGCGCGCTGAGCGTCAGCACATACCTGCTGCCAAGGCTCGCGATGGAGCCGACGAGCAGCGCCTTGATCCCGCGCCGGGCGCAGATCTCCCGCGCGATCCGTTCGGTCACGGGTTCGTCCTGGGGCCGGCCCATGAAGCGAAGGGTCTCGCGGATCCGATCCTGGCTGACGATGTTGAGGTAAGGAGACTGCTCGAGATTGACGGCGAGCGCCTGACGCAGCGTGCCGTCGAACGCGGCTTCCCCCGTGGTATTGACGAAGTCCGCCAGCACGATCTCGTCGCGTTCCGAGAACGCAGGAGTGCGCCGCTGGGCCAGCACGGTGGCCAGGACGATCAGGGCCACCAGTGCGGCCACCGCGGCCGCCATGCGCGGGCGCCGGCGGATGGCCGCGGTGACGGCGCTACCTCCAGGTGCCGGCGGGCTGCCGCGGTCGACGCCAACGTTGGAGGACGAACGGGCCGCCGGGTCGCCGCCGCTGACGGTGTGCGCATGGGACCGCTCGACGCCGGTATCACGGCGCAGCCGCTTGAGATCGCCGCGCATGTCGGCCGCGGTCTGATAGCGCAGCTCGCGATCCTTCTCGGTCGCTTTCCGGATGATCTGCTCGACGGCCGCGGACAGATCAGGGTTGATGCGCGACGGCGGCGCGGGCTCGCGATGAAGAATCGCGTCGAACAGCAGGGCGGACGTGCGCGCCGAGAAGGCCTGCTTCCCGGTCGCCATCTCGTAGAGCACGAGCCCGAACGAGAACAAGTCGGTACGGCCGTCGAGCGTCTCACCGCGCGCCTGCTCGGGGGACATGTAGGCCGCCGTCCCCATCGTGACGCCGGGACCGGTCAGGTTATGGCCTGGGTCGGCGATCGTCGCGGCGTCCGCCGCGATATCGGAGCCGCCGGCGGTTGGGCCGACCTTCGCGAGGCCGAAGTCGAGCACTTTGGCGTCCCCGCGACGGGTGACGAACAGGTTTGCCGGCTTGATGTCGCGATGGACGATTCCCCTGGCGTGCGCGGCGTCGAGGGCGTCGGCAATCTGGATCGCCAGCTCCACCAGCGTGCCCTCGGTGAGCGGCGCGCTCGCCAGCAGGTGCTTGAGGGTCTGGCCCTCGAGCAGCTCCATGACTAGAAAGCGGCGGCCCTCGTGCGCGCCGAACTCGTGGATCGTGCAGATGTGCGGATGATTGAGGGCTGAGGCCGCGCGCGCCTCGCGCTCGAATCGCTCCGTGGCGGCGCTATCGTAAGTCAGTTCCGCGGGCAGGAACTTGAGGGCCACCTGGCGGCCGAGCTGGAGATCCTCCGCGCGGTAGACCACCCCCATCCCGCCGCCGCCCAGCTCCTCGAGTATCCGGTAATGCGAGACAGTCTGCCCGATCATCAGTGGGCATTCTAGCCGTACCGTGTGGTCCGGCCCTGAGGGTGGCCTCGATCGAGGCCCGTCAGACCAGCGCGAGTCCGGGGAGATCGCCGAAGTCGGCGCGATTGAGCGTCCACAGCGCCGCACCGTCGTGCAGCGCGCAGGCCGCGACAGCCAGATCGATGTCACGGCCGCGCGGCCGCTTCACGGCCCCATAGAGGCGCGCCGCAATGACCGCCTGATCAGCGCCGAACACCACCGTCCGCGCGTGCGGGAACAGATCCTCCTGCACGGTCAGTTCAGCGTGCGTGCGAGGACCGCGCAGCCATTCGTAGAGGACGATGGACGACAGCGTCAGCCGGTGGCCTTCATCGGCCAGGCGCATCAGCACGTCGAGGGAACGCCGCGGACCGGTCAACGCATCGACCAGCGCGGAGGTGTCGAGGTGGACGGTCATCGCGCGGAGCGCCGACCGCCCGTGCGCCGGGCCGCGCGGATTGCCTGGAGTTCAGCGTCCACCGCCGCCGCGGCACGAGTCGAGGCCGTCGGTCGCAAACTCGCGAGGATCCCCAGCGTGCGCAAGCGCTCCCGCTCGCTCGCCCGGTCACCCCGCGCCGCATACTCGGCGACGGCTTCACGCACGACCTGGCTCTGCGCAGTCCCCAGCCGAGCGGCCGTCCGCCGGATCTCCGCCACGGTGGCATCGTCCAACGTAAAGGTGACCTTTACCATAGTGATGCCATACTACCATACACTCTGGCGTTTGTCGGTGCCTGACTCCTGACTACTGAGTGACGAGAATGGATGTCATGACGTCCGGTCAGCGTTTGACGGCGATGCCCTGCACTTCGAAGCGGGCGCCGAAGAGCAGCGTCCCGGCGCCGATGAAGGCGCGGGCCGGGAACTCTTTCTTGAAATAGGTGCGGTAGACGCCGTTGAAGGCGTCGTAGTGACGCACGTCGGAGCAGAAAATCTGCACCGACACCAGGTCGTCCATCGTCATGCCGGCGCGGGCGAGCGTCGCCTGCACCTTGTCGAGCACCGCCTTCGCTTCTCCCTCCGCGGTCGGCGGGACCTGCCGATTGGCGTCGGTCCCGATCTCGCCGGCGAGATAGAGCGTCTGGCCGGTGAGCACGGCGCCGCTAAACGGCGGGGGGGTGGCGCCTGCGGCGGTAAGAGCCGCGAAGTAGCGCCGCGCGTCACCTGCCTGGCGCGCCTGGACGAGGACGGTCGCGGCGAGCCCACAAATCACCCCGGCGACCGTCATGACACGGGTCTTTGACATGGCTACTCCTTCAATGTGCGGTGGACCGCCATTATTGCACCGCGTTGCGGCGGCACGAAAGCTGCTTGAGCAGCGCCGGCGCGCCAGCCGCCTCGGCGCTTTAACAAGGAGAGTTCAATGGGTTTCTTCGACAAATTCGGCAAGGACGACAAGGAGAAGCCAAAGGCTGACTTTTCCAATGTGCAGTCAGGCAGTTCGACCACCGCGCCCGAACCGACACCGCAGGTGACGATTCCGCCGCCGGACTTCGGGGCGCCGGCCGGCACCACCGGCCAGAGCCAGACCTACGTGGTCGTGGCGGGCGACAGCCTCTCGAAGATCGCGAAGCGTCACTACGGCGATGCCAACAAGTGGAACCGGATCTTCGAGGCGAACCGCGATCAGATCAAGGACCCCGATCTGATTCATCCCGGCCAGAAGCTGACGATCCCGGGGGCATGACGATGAAGAACAGGATGACGATGATGATGCATGCGCGAACGATGTCGCTGACGCTGGGCCTGTCGCTGCTGGTCGC
>JBKJRJ010000176.1:0-11369 GCA_046594705.1 Vicinamibacterales bacterium | reverse complement strand
ATTCCCCGCCTCTATGACGGCCGCAACAAGACCTTCTTCATGGGCGCGTACGAGGGCGTCCTGGGGAAGGCCTCGTCGAGCCCCTTCGCCTCGGTCCCGACAGCGCTGATGCGCGAGGGGAACTTCTCGGAAATCAGCACGGCCATCAGGAATCCTCTCACCGGCCAGCCGTTTCCCGGCAACATCATTCCGCGATCGCAGCTGTCGCCTGTCGCGTTGAAGCTTCTCGAGTATTATCCGGCGACAACCCGGTCGGGGACAGCCAATATCGTACAGGCCAACAGCTCAAACACGGACGATGTCGACCAGGTACTGGCCCGCGTTGATCAGAACCTCGGCAACAAAGTGCGGCTGTACACCCGCTACAACTGGCACGACAGCTTCAACAGCAATGTCTTCAACGCGGCCATCCCGATCACGGAAGTGACCCAGCCGCGCGTCAACAAGAACTCGCTGTTCTCCTACACGCACACGTTGAGGCCGAACCTTCTGAACGATTTTCGGATCGGCTATCATCGCATCGACTTCGACACCCTCAACTACTTCGCCGTGAACGGTGTCGCGTCGGCCGGCGCCGATCTGGGCATTCCGGGATTCGACGGCGACGTCAGATTCAATAATCCTGGCATCCCGAGCATCAACGTCAACAACTTCTCCGGGCTCGGCGCCGGCGGCACCAACTGGTTCCAGTTCGACACGACGTTTCAGATGTCGAACGTCGTCGCCTACAACCGCGGATCGCACAACGTCCGGAGCGGCTTCGACCTGCGGCGGTTGACGACCGGCCGGCGCGCGGCGAACGACGCGCGGGGCCTCTTCTCGTTCACCGGCGACATCACCGGCTATTCCGTGGCGGACTTCATGCTGGGGTTGCCGCGAACGGTGATCCCACCCACGGACCAGCGGCAGGGCCATGTCGGCGGCTGGCGGAACGGTTTCTTCATCAACGATGTGTGGCAGCCGTCACGCAACCTGACGCTGAGCCTCGGGCTGCGCTACGAGTTGAACACCCCCGTCCAGACCTACGCCGGCTTCGCTTCAATGCTGGCCGAGGACTTCGAGACCATCATCCCGAGCAGTTTCCCCACCAAGGGCTTCAAGTTCCACGACCCCAATTACAAGGATATCGCCCCGCGTCTTGGCGCCACGTATCGTCTCGGCGAGAAGACCGTTGTGCGCGCCGGTTTCGGCATCTACTTCAACCCCAACCAGATGAACACGTTCACGTTTTTGACCAACAATCCTCCCTTGGCCGCCGTGACGACATTCACCTCGGATCCCGCGAACCCGACATTGTCGTTCTCGAGCCCGACCGGGGCGGTGGGGCCGGCCGGCCGGCCCGATGTCATCTCGCCGACGCGTGACCTGCCCAATGCGCGCAAGGATCAGTGGAGCTTTGACATCCAGCGCGAGCTCTGGCGCGGGACTGGGCTGGACCTGCAGTATGTCGGCTCGCACACCAGCCATCTCGATCGCAGCTTCTTCAACAATACGCCGCAGCCCGGTCCGGGACCGGTCGATCCGCGCCGGCCGAGCCAGCGCTATCGCGACCGGCGAATCATCAAGAACGACCTCGAGGCGGACTACGATGCGGTCAGCATCATCCTGCGCCGGCGCATGCGTCAGGGGCTGCAGGCGGATGTGCACTACACCTGGTCACGCACGCGCGACATGGCCACCCACTCCAACGGCGGTGGCGCCACCATGGACAACTACGACATCTTCAGGGACTATGGCCCGGCGAATTGGGACGTGCCGCACCGGTTCGTAGCCAGCTACCTGTACGACCTGCCGTTCTTCAAGACGTCGACACGGCCGAGCCTGAAGTACCTCGTGGCGGGATGGCAGATCAGCGGCATCACGACGGTCCAGAGCGGGGCGCCCGTCAATGTCACGTTCGGCCAGGATAGAGCGAACATCGGGAGAACCGGACTGCAGCGGCCGGATCTCACCGGACCGGTGCCGCAGCTCAACTGCCAGCCGAACGCCGGAGGGGCCACCGACGTGGCGCGCAGACAGCTGATTAACTGCTTCGACCCTGCGGCCTTCGCGCTGCCCGCGCAGTTCACCTTCGGCAACGCGTCGCGCAATCTCCTCCGAGGGCCGAAATTCGCCAGCACCGACGTGTCGCTGATGAAGAACGTGCCGCTCGGACGCGGCGTGCGGTTCCAGGTCCGCGCCGAGATCTTCAACGTCTTCAATACGGTGAACTATGGCAATCCCAACGCCTCGTTCGGCAGCGCCGCCTTCGGCCTTATCACGTCCGCTGGAGCGATGCGGCAGGTCCAGCTCGGCGGGAAACTGATGTTCTGAAGCCCGACATGTGAAGACCGTGAGGAGAGCCATGCCGCGTCTGAATCGTCGCCAACTGCTCCGTCTGGCGAGCCTGGTCGGTGCGGGCAGCCTGGTGCCGGCACCGCGCGAATCGGGTGCTCAGTCCGTCGCCGGAACAGCCGCAGGGCTGCCGCCCGACGCTGACGTCTACCAGTCGATCGGCGTCCGGCCGATCATCAACGGGCGCGGCACGTTCACCATTATCGGCGGTTCGATCGAGCTCCCGGAAGTGCGCGCGGCGAAGACCGCGGCGAACCAGCAGTATGTTCAGCTCGACGAGTTGATGGCGGCGGTCGGCAAACGGCTCGCCGAGCTCACCGGCGCCGAGTGGGGGATGGTCAGCGCAGGGTGCGCGGCCGCCCTGTCGCACGCCACGGCGGCGTGCGTCGCGGGCGGCAATCCCGACCTGCACGTGCGCTTGCCGGACCTCGCGGGCTTCGCCAAGGACGAGGTCATCATCCCGACGCAGTCCCGCAACGTCTACGACGCGGCGATCCGGGCCGTCGGCGCCAGGGTCGTCGAAGTCGATACGCCAGAAGCGCTGCAACTTGCGATCGGCCCGAAGACCGCGATGATCTACATCCTCGCCGGTCCACGGAACGACACGGGTCCGATGTCGACCGAGGCGATCTCCGCGATCGCGACGCGGCACAACGTGCCGGTGCTGGTGGACGCCGCGGCCGAGATCCTGACGATTCCGAATGTGCACCTGCAGCGCGGCGCCACCCTCGTCGCCTACAGCGGCGGCAAGTACATCCGCGGGCCCCAGAGCGCCGGCCTCCTGCTCGGGCGCAAGGATCTCGTCCAGGCGGCGTGGATCCACAGCGCCCCGCATCACGGCTACGCACGAAGCATGAAGGTCGGCCGCGAAGAAATAGTTGGCATGCTCGTGGCCGTGGAGAGCTGGGTCAGGCGCGACCACGCGGCGGAATGGCAGCAGTGGGTCGCCCGGTGCGAGCACATCGCCGAGCGGCTGTCGAAGATCCCCGGGGTCACAGCCACCGTGCAGCGGGAACCTCACGACAGCCTCAGCAACCGCAGCCCGCAGGTTGCCGTCCGGTGGGATGCGAGCAAGCTCGGGGTCACCGGCCCGGCAGTGGCCGGGTTCCTCTATAACGGCGAACCGCGGATCACGGTCGGCGTTGGCGGAGGGGCCAGCGCGCAGATCGCTCCCGGCGACACCGGCATCTCGATCGTCGCCTCCATGATGGCCCCCGGCGACGAGAAGCTCGTGGCGCAGCGCGCCTTTCAGGTGTTGTCCGCCACGCACACCCTCGAGTCAGCCGTGCCTCCCGCGCCTCCCGTCACAAGCGTGGCCGGCCGCTGGGACGTCGAGATTCATTACACCGCGAGCCGCGCGACCCACACCATCCATCTACAACAGCTCGGCCATCGGCTGGATGGCGTCCATCAGGGCAACTTCATCGCCCGCGACATCTCGGGCAACCTCGACGGCGATCTCGTCTCGCTCTCGAGCCACGTCACCGACCGTCACGGCGACGCCCTGATCTACCGCTTCAGCGGCAAGGTCATGGGCGAGACAATGTCAGGGTCGCTCGAACTGGGAGAGTACCTGGGGGCGACGTGGACCGCGCGCCGGCCCGCCACCCCTGCCAGTCGGCTGCCGGGCTGATGTCCTGCGCCTGCACACCAGACAATCCGCGAACAGGAGAGACGTGATGAGGAATCGACTCGGTATCGGGCTGGTGCTCCTGTTGTCGGTCGCGGGGCCCGTGTCAGTAGAGCAGGCCGCGCCACGGGCCGTTGCCCCGGCCGACCCGCTCATCGCGGGATTCGCCAGGACGAATCCCGCGTCTGTGGCCGACGCCGTCGATCTGATCGTCGGCCGCCGCGGCTACCTGTCGCACGACATGCGTCCGTATGTCGCGGGAACGTTCGTGGGCCGCGCCGCAACGGCGCTGGTCAAGCCCGCGAGCCCGGAGCAGTCGACCCCGGCGCTGGCGGTGAAGCATTCGGTCGAGATGATCGACGCCGCGAAGCCGGGAGAGGTCGGAGTCATCGTCATGGAAGGTTCGCTGGATGTCGCAGCGATCGGCGCGCTGATGGGCACCGCTGCGAAGTCCCGCGGCATGGCCGGCATGGTCCTCGACGGCGCGGTGCGCGACGTCAAGGACCTGCGCGCGCTCGGGCTGCCTGTGTTCGCGCGGGCTGTGTCCCCCGCTACCGCTGTCGGCCGTTACGCCACGGTTGCCAAGCAGATCCCCGTCCAATGCGCTGGCGTCACCGTATCGCCTGGTGACATCGTCGTCGCCGGCGAGGACGGGGTCGTCATCGTCCCGCAGGACCGCGCCGCCGAGGTGCTCAAGCGCGCGCTGGAGATCGACGATGTCGAGAGGAAGATGATCCCCTTCATCAAGAAGTACCGCTCGCTGCAGAAGGCCCTCGAGGTCTTCAACCGCATCTGAGTTAGGGTGCGAACGGTGCGCGTGCGACGTCTGGTAACTCGCAGCTGAGAATGAGGCCACAGCCATGCCGAAGAACACCCGTCGAACGTTTCTGACCACCGTGCCGGCCGTGCTACTCGCGGCGCCGGCAGCCGCACAGGCGGTGCACAACGCAGCGCCGCCGGTGAAGAAGCGGGTCTACCGCAAGCTGAGCCCCACCTCGATCACCGTGAAGAGTGAGCCCCTCTACAGCCCCGAGCTTTCCTTTGGAAACCTCGTCTTCGTGTCGGGTAAGGGTGCCGGCGTCAACTCGAAGGGAGACATCAAGGCGCAGACCAAGACCGTCCTCGATCAGATCGAGGAATCGCTGAAGATTGCGGGATCGTCGATGGACAAAGTGCTGAAGGTGAACGTCTATCTCACCGAGATGAACAATTTTACCGGAATGAACGAAGCTTACATCGGGCGCTTCGGACCGGAGCCTCCAGTGCGGACCACCGTGTCGATCACGGCAATCCCGGACGGCTCCCTCGTCGAGATCGACTGTATCGCTCATGTTTAAGGTGAGCACAGCCGCCGCCGTGCTGCCGGCCGACCACGGCGAGCTGCCGCGGTGGGACGTCGCGGACCTCCCCGCGCCGCCGCCGTTCACCTTCCGCAACATGCTGAAAGTGATCGGGCCAGGGGCGATCATGGCGGCGACCTCGATCGGCGGGGGAGAGTGGCTCGTCGGACCGGCCGCCGCCGTCAAGTATTCGGCGGCGATTTTCCTGATTGCGACGATCGCCATCGTGCTGCAGGTGATTTTCAATCTCGAGGCCATCCGCTACACGCTTTACACCGGCGAGCCGATTTACGGCGGGATCATGCGGCTCAAGCCTGGGCCGCGATTCTGGGCCGGTTTCTACACCGTCCTCGGCTTCTTTCAGCTGGGCTGGCCGGCGCTGGCCGGCAGCGCGGCGGCAGCCCTCCTTGGCGCGTGGCTGGGACGCATGCCCGGCGCCCCGGATCAACCTGCTCAGGCCTGGATTGCGACCGGACTCATTCTCGGCGTCGTGATCATCCTCTCGTTCGGCGGAACGATTGAGCGGATGCTCGAGTACTTCGCGTGGACCATGCTGGCGGTGGTCTTTCTGTTTCTGATTGCCGTCAACATCGCTTTCGTGCCGCTGCCGCACTGGTGGCAGACGTTCAAAGGTTTCTTCAGCTTTTCGGGCCTGCCGCAGCCGATCGACTGGGCCCTCATCGGGGCGCTGGCGGCAACCGCCGGGTCGGGCGGCCTCGGCAACCTCACGGTGACGAATTGGATACGCGACAAGGGCTTCGGCATGGGATCGAAAGTCGGCGCGATTCCAAGCGCTGTTGGCGGACACGCAATCCAGCTCTCGCACGTCGGTACGGTATTCCCAGCCAGCGGCGAGAACCTGACCCGCTGGGCCGAGTGGATGCGCTACGTCCACGTCGATCAGATCTGGGTGTGGGGCTTGTTCTGTTTCCTGGGTATGTTCCTGAACGTGAACCTGGCGACCGCGATCATCCCGCACGGCACCGACATGCAGGGGCTTGCGGCCGGCGCCTACCAGGCGGAATACCTGAGCAGGATCTGGCCGGGGTTCTGGTTCCTCACCTTGTTCAACGGATTCTGGATCCTCTTCAAGACCCAGCTCGGAAATACGGACATTCTCGTACGCACCATCACCGACGCCGTCTGGATGTCGAGCCCGCGCGCGCGCGCATCGAAACAGGGTATCCGGGCGATCTATTACGGGATCCTGCTCGTCTTCTCGATCTGGGGCGTGGTCGTGATACGTCTGGCCTCGCCGTTTACGCTGTTCAAGATCCTGGCGAACGTGGCGGGCATTGTACTGGTGATCGGCGGGATCCAGATCTTCATGGTCAACCGCCGGTTCCTCCCGCCGGCGTTACGGCCGCCCGTATGGCGCGAGGCCGCGCTTCTCGCGTGCTCGGCGTTCTACGCATTCTTCGCGTTTTTCGTCATCAGGGATCTCATCCGATCCCTGATGCGCTAGGCGGCGCGCAGCGCCGCCTGCCGTCGGGGGACCGCGATATTGCGCATGCCGCTTGGTGGGAACGCGATGGCTTGCGGCAGCGTCATGATGGCCCGACGGATTCTTTACTGTGCCGCGCACGGTGGCGGTGAAAGACTGCCCGAAGGCCAGACTGCAGGACAGCACGACGAGAGGTGAGGGCTTGAAGCAGAGTAGCCGGTGTGCGGCGGGGGCAGATGACATCGCTCCCCTCCGTCGGCAGGCAGGGGCCGTGATGCTCTCCGCCTGCGGGAATACACGCAGGGTAACCCGCGAAGATTGCGGCTTCTATACTTGACTGGCACGGGGAAGTCAACGATGGAACGCGACTTCAGGAACTGATGGGTTTGCCGTATATTGGGCGCCTGTCATCACGCTTTGCTGAGGAGGGTGTATGAGTCGGCTCTCACGATCGATGGTGGTTGCGGTGTTCGTTCTGTTCTGCGGGCTGCTGAGCGGCGACGCCGGTGCCCTCAGCCCCGAGCAATGCGAGTCTTTTGCGTCCGGCGGCCAGACGGCCATCTGCCACCGGACGGCATCGGCGGAAAACCCTTACACGCTGCTCCACGTCTCGACACGGGCCTGCGTTGCCGCGCATGCCGGCCATCCTTCCGACTTCGTCGCCGTCAACGAGTCGTGCGACCTGCCCGGGACCCTGCCTGCCGGGGCTCCGTGCGATGGGACCCTCGCCTGCAGTGAAGGCCTCACCTGTTCGAACGGCTTCTGCACCGCACCGGGTTCTGCGAGAAAGTAAGCCGATCAGCCGGCCGAGGGACGGCGACTGGTGCCACGCCGACGCGAATGCGTTCACGCCTGCGCTGACGCGGCCGCCGCGATCTGCGTATCGGCGCTCGGACCGTAGATCGACGGCACCTTGCCGCCCATCGAGCGGATGTAGGCGCTCAGCTGTCCGCGGTGGTGCACCGAGTGCCGGACCATCAGCGACAGGAATTGGATCGCCGGGAGCTGCCAGGCGCCCATCAGGTCGAGCGTTTTGTTCAAATCCTCGTCGGACAGCTGGCGTACACGCGCCATGGCGGCCGGGATCGCGGCGTTGTAGAACTCGCCCACCTGCGCCGGCGTCAGCAACCCGCACGCATCCGATTCGTCTGGCGGCGGCGAGAACCTCCCGTCCGCGACCGCTCTGAGGAACCACTCGTCCTCGAGCGCGATGTGCCGCATCAGCGCCAGCGCGCTTTTGGAGGTCTGGTCGGGCCGGTAGCCCAGCCGTCCTGGCGGCAGCGCGCTGAAGACCGCCGTCGTCGTCGGGATCTCGCTCTCGAGGACCGCCAGCAGATGGCTGGCAATCAGGTTCGCCTGATTTGGTTTCACGTTGCCTCCTGTGGAAACGCCGACTCTAACACTTGTTTGGCTGAATAACCACCCTCTGGAGGGTCGCGTCAGTGTTGCAGTTTCATCGCGAGGATGTGAACGCGCTCAGCGGCCGCGAATGGAAGGGGAGCCGATCCGACATTGATCGCGCCGGTGAAGGCGAACTGCGCATCGCGAGGCTTCCGCCTTTCGCGGCGATTCGCCAAAGCGGGACCGGGCCGCTACGCCGCGGTTCCGTTGGGTGAAGAGGATGTCCTGACGCCCGGCGCGCACAGGAGTCGTGCGGGCAAGGAAGGTCGGCAGCAGGCGATCAGAGCCGCAGGAGCCGCCGCGCATTGCCGTACAGCAGTTTCCGCTCGATGGCCTTGTTCGCCGACAGGCGACGAATGGTGGCGATCGTCTGCGCGCCCTGGCAGCCGGGCCCGCTGCCGTCGACGTCGGTGCAATCGCTGCCGAACAGCAGCTTGTTCTGATGGCGCACGAGGAAGTCGCGGGTGAAATCCTCGTCGCGGGTCAGCGCGTTCAGCCCCGATCCGGCGGACAGATCGCCGTAGATGTTCGGGTAGTCGCTCAGGTAGCGATCGGTCAGGCCTCCAGCGGCGACGGGGCCCTTCGGGTACATGACGCTCTGATCGCGATGGTTGCGGTCGATGTTGCCCCACCAGGTTTGCGCGTGCCCGATGAAACTGACCGCCGAATACCGCTCGAGCATCTTGTAGAAGCGCTCGAAACCATAGTTGTACATCTGGAACTGCCAGTGCATCAGGACCGCTACCTTGTGGGCCCGGGCGACCTGGTAGATGCGCTGCATGTCCTGCGAGTCGCAGTCGACGCCGAACTTCTGCTCGCCGATCACGCGCGCGCCGCGAGCGAGGTAGCGTTCGATCTCCGCGGCCGCGCCCTCGATGTCCGGAACCTCGTTGGCCCCGAACGCGAAGGCCTTGGGGTGCGCCCGGGCGAGCTGTAAGCAGGCCTCGTTGCCGAGACACTGGGCCTGCAGGCCGTTGGACACCCCCTCGTGCGTCGACGCGGTGATGACCGATCGCCCGGCCGGCAGCAGGACCGTCGTGGTCGCGCCCATCGCCAGCTGGTGCGCGATCAGGGCCGCGTCGCTCCGGCCGGTGTAGCCGGCATGCTGGTGGATATCGATGATAGGCTCGGCCGCGGCCGCGCCTGCGGCAGCCTCCCCTTGCACGGCGAGGCCGAGCAGCGCGACACTGGACGCGGTCAGGAAATCGCGCCGTTGCATGCGCTATATTCTGCACGAAAGGAAGGCAAAATTGCGCTCCATCGCGGCGTTGGTCGCATTGGCGACCGTCACGGCGGTCGGCTATCAAAGCTCCCCGGCGGACCGGCCGTGGCCTCCCGGCGTTCAGCCGGTTTCGACCGAGTCGCCGGTCCTGTCGCCCCCCGACGCGCTGAAGACGTTCTACATGCCCCCCGGCTATCACCTCGAACTCGTCGCGGCCGAGCCGCTCGTCCAGGAGCCCGTCGCGATCGACTGGGACCTCGAGGGGCGCCTGTGGGTGGTCGAGATGCCCGGCTTCATGGCGGATCTCACCGGATCAAATGAGCACGATCCGATCGGCCGCGTCGTCGTCCTCGAAGATACCAACGGCGATGGCGCGATGGACAAGCGCACGGTGTTCGCCGATGGTCTGGTACTCGCGCGATCGGTGAAAGTGCTCGAGGTCGGCGTGCTCGTCGCGGAGCCGCCCAACCTCTGGCTGATGCGCGACACCAACGGCGACCTTCGCGCAGACAAGAAGGAGCTGGTCTCGACCGGGTTCAGCCGCCGGGAGGGGGATCCGCAGAATGCGGGGAACGGCTTCTCGTGGGCGCTCGACAACCGAATCTACACCGCCGGCGAGACCGACCTCCAACTGCGTCTCAAGAAGGGCGTTTTCGAGCTGCAGAAGACCCTCGCGCGCGGGGAATGGGGCGTTACGGAAGACGATGCCGGACGGATCTACCGCAACACGAACGAATCGGCGCTGCACGTCGATCTGGTCCCGACGGCGTACTTCGCGCGCAATCCGCACCTGCTCCGGACGCGAGGCAGCTACGAGCGTCTCGCTGACGAGGACCCCGATCTGAATGTGATCTGGCCGGTGCGGCCCAACCCCGGGACCAATCGCGCGTACCAGACCGGCATCGACCGTCCCGACGGCTCGCTGGTGAAGTTCACCTCGGTCTGCGCGCCACTGGTCTTCCGCGGCGATCGGCTGCCCGCGGATCTCTACGGGAACGTGTTCGTCGCGGAACCCGCGGCGAACGTGGTCAGCCGGATCGTCCTCGACGACAGCGGCGAGACCCTGCGCGCGCGCAAGGCCTACGACCGCGGAGAATTCCTGGCGTCCACGGACGAGCGCTTCCGTCCCGTCTACATCGCCAACGCGCCCGACGGCACGCTGTACGTCGCGGACATGTATCGCGGGATCATCGAGCATCGCATCTCCCTCACCCATTACCTGCGCGACCACATCCTCGGGCGCAAGCTGGATCGGCCGACGGGATTGGGCCGTATCTACCGCGTCATGCACGACACGACGGTGCGGGACACCAGTCGCGGCCTTCGCAACGCCTCCCCTGAGGAATTGGTCGCGGGGCTGTCGCATCCCAACGGCTGGCGGCGCGAGACCGCCCAGCGGCTGCTGATCGAACGCGGCCACACGGCGGTGGCGCCGGCGCTGGTGACGCTCGCCGGCAGCGCGCGCGACTGGCGGACGCGGCTTCGCGCGCTGTGGACGCTCGACGGGCTGGACGCCATCGAGCCTGGGCTGGTGACGGCCGCGCTCGAAGACCCGTCGCGCGAGGTTCGCCGGTCGGCGGTCCGCCTGGCCGAGCGGTGGTTGGCCGGGACGCACCCGGTCATCGTCGCCGCGATCCGAAAGCGAATTGACGATCCGGATGCCGCGGTCCGCCGGCAGGTCGCCGCGTCTCTGGGGACGGCGGCGGCCAGTGTCCGCGACGCCGCGCTCACGACCATGCTCGATCGGCATGGCGACGATCCGATCACGGTGGATGCGGCGCTCAGCGGACTGCGCGACCGCGAGATGACCGTGCTCCATGCGTTGCTGCAGGCCGGCAGCGCGCGGACGCCGCAGCGCCTGGCGGCCGTCACGATGCTGGCGGCGACGATCGTTCGAGGCGGCGACCAGCCCTCGATCCTCCGGTTGTTCGCGCTCGGCGCTGACGGCGGTCGCGAAACGTGGCAGCGGTCCGCCCTGCTGCGTGGGGCCGAGGTGGC
>JBKJRJ010000126.1:0-4858 GCA_046594705.1 Vicinamibacterales bacterium | reverse complement strand
AACTACATGATGATCGGCGTGTTCGAACTGATACAGGCCAAGCGGCAGGAGTACGACGCGTATCAGAGTTACCTCGAGGCGATCCGTGACTACTGGCTGGCCCGCACCGAGCTGGTGCGGGCGGTCGGCGCCCGCCTGCCCAGTGAGGCGGCGATCGCGCGGAACCCCGGAGGCCGGCCATGAGCGTCACGCGGCGGCAACTCTTGCGCGGCGTCGGCGCCACGGCGGTCGCCGGGACGCTGCCCATCTTTCGACCCAACAGCGCCCAGGGCCAGACGCCCGGCTCGCCGGCGTCGCAGCCGCCCGTCAGCTCCGGCAGTCGGCCAGCGTCCGGACCGCCGGTCGCCCGCAACGGCCGTTACCTGCCGGTGCGGACGCTCAACGGGTGGACGTTGCCGTGGCGGATGAACAATGGCGTCAAGGAATTCCATCTCGTCGCCGAGGAGATCGTGCACGAGTTCGCGCCGGGCTCGAAAGCCACGTGCTGGGGCTACAACGGCAGCACGCCCGGTCCGACGATCGAAGCGGTCGAGGGAGATCGAGTTCGCATCTTCGTGACGAATCGCCTCAAGGAGCACACCAGCGTCCACTGGCACGGCCTGATCCTGCCGAGCGGCATGGACGGCATCGGCGGGCTCACCCAGCCGCATATCCAGCCGGGCGAAACATATGCCTACGAGTACACGCTCGTGCAGCACGGCACGCACATGTACCATCCGCACGCCGACGAGATGACTCAGCTGGCCTACGGGATGATGGGCCTGTTCATCATCCATCCGCGCAAACCAGAGCCGCTGAAGGTCGATCGCGACTACGCGTTTTTGCTCCACAACTGGGCGCTGCATCCCGGGACATGGCGCCCGGATCCGTCGATCATGTCGGAATTCGATCTCTGGACGTTCAACAGCAAGGTCTTCCCCGCCATCGATCCGCTCGTGGCGCGTTCGGGCGAACGCGTCCGAATCCGCATCGGCAACCTGTCGATGTGGAACCACCCGATCCACCTGCACGGGGTCGAATACGTCGAGACGGGATCGGATGGCGGCCGGTGGCCCCAGGCCCTGTGGCGGCGGGAGGTCACGTCGATTGTGGGCGTCGGCCAGATGCGCGACATCGAATTCACCGCCGTGCCAGGCGACTGGGCACTCCACTGCCACATGGCGCATCACACCATGAACGCCATGGGGCACGGCATTCCAAACACCACCGGAGTTGACCAGACCGGTGTGGAGGCACGGGTGCGCGAGATGCTGCCCGGCTACATGGCCATGGGCAGGAACGGCATGGCCGAGCATCAGGACCACAGCATGGGCGGCATGCCCGGGCCGCCCAACACGTTGCCGATGATGATGGGGATCGGCCCGTTCGGCAACATCGAGATGGGCGGCATGTTTACCGTGGTGAAGGTGCGCGACGACCTCGCGGCCGGCGACTACGCCGACCCGGGCGTCTACGCGCATCCGCAAGGTACCGTGGCCTTCCGCGTCAGCGACGATCCGAACTTCGGGCCGCCGCCGCGCCGCCATGGCTGATCGAGCCGTGGACAGGAGCTGTCGGAACGAGGAGCCGGACATGGATCACTCGAAACGCGCGTCACGCGGTCTGGTCGCGGCCGCGGCCGTTGCCCTCGTCACCTTGACGGGAGCACACGGCACGTCCGCTCAGCACCTCACGCCGGCAATGGCGATGACGATGACGAGGAGCCGGACGGCGGACGCCACCGGCTGTGAAGACCGGGCGCGAGAGGCGGCGACAACGCTCGGGCTGCTCAACAACGGCCTCGCGCGCGCGCGTCTGACCGGCAACGAGACCGACATGCGCGCCGCCCTGGGCGCGCTGGAGAAGGGATTCGCTGAGGTCACAGCCCGCCTCGGCGCGTGCCGCGCGAGTGCCACCGCCCCCGCGGGCGCCGGCGCGGCCCAGGTGCCCGCGGTATCCGCCGACGGGGGGATGGCGGGCATGGATCACTCGAAGATGAACATGGGCGCGGCGGACCACGCCGCCATGGGACACGCCGCGCCCGCCGGCGCCGCCGGGGCCCCGACCCTGGTCAGGCCGGTCAGCGGGCCCGCGGAAGCCGCGCTGCAGTCGTTTCAGGATGCCCTGCAGATCGGCAATCGGTATGTCGCGCTGGACTGGCTCGCGCCTGAGGTGACGGTCACCGAATCGGGCGTGACCGATGCGTCCCGCGACGCCTATGCCAAGGAGCACATGGGCATCGACATGGCCTTCCTCAAGACCGCCAGGATCGGCCTGCTCGATCGCCAGGTGCATCCAGCCGGCGATTCGACGCACATCGTGTCGACGTCACGGGTGACCGGCCGCGCTGGTGAGGTGCCGGTGGATGTCACGGTCACGGAGGGGGCGTTGTTGAAGCGGACTCCCCAGGGCTGGCGCATCGTGAGTCTCGAGTGGACCCTCGAGCCGGTGAAGGCCGCGGCACGCTGAGCACACCGGTTTCGCCAATGCTGCGGAGCCGCCGGATGAACGCCTTTTAATCGGACAGAAAGAGAGCACTCATGCTTCGTCACATTGCCGGTTCGGTTCTCGCGCTCACGCTTTTGGCGGCCCCAGTCGCGTTCGCACACGAGGGGCACGCGCGCAAGGTGATGGGGACGGTCACGCTGGCCGCCGCCGATCATGTAATGCTCAGGACCACCGATGGCAAAGACCACAGGATCACAATGAATGGAGCCACGAAAGTGATTCGCGGCACGATGGCCATGAAGGTGGCCGACCTCAAGCCAGGCACCCGCGTCGTGATCAACGCGACCGGCGACAAGGAACCGTACCTCGCCAGGGCGATCCAGGTGGGCACCGCGGCTAAACCCGCACCCGCCAAGGATAAGAGGTAAACTCCGTCGACCGGAGGACGTGACATGTGGAAGCGACTCGGTAGGCTAACCCTTCTCACCCTGGGCATGGCGCTGCCCGCTGCGGCCCAGGTGGATATCAGCCCCAGGGCCGCGCCAATCGCTCAGTGGCTCGCGGCCTACGATCAGGCGTTCAACGCCAAGGATCTCGAGAAGCTCGCCACCTTCTATCATGCGGACGTCACGATCTACGAAGGCGGCGGCATCAACCGGGGTTGGCTCGACTATCGTGACCATCACCTGGGCCCCGAGCTCAAGCAGTTCGAGAACCTCAGGTTCGCCCACGCGAATGTCCAGGCCAGCGTGCTCGAGGGCGGGAAAGCAGCCTACGTCACGTCCGAGTATTCGCTCAAAGCGAAAATGGGCGCGCGCGATGTCGACAGCGGCGGGCTCGAAACCCTTGTCCTCGTTCAGGACGGGACGGGCGCCTGGAAGATCCGTCATTCGCACACCTCCGCCCGCCGCCGTGCACCCGCCGCCGTTGGCGGCGCGCAGCGCTAGCCCGCCATCACCTGTGTCAGCATGACGGACGCGGCGAGCACCATTCGCATCCTCATCGTCGAGGACGAGGGCCGGCTCGCCGCCAACATCCAGCGCGGCCTCACCGAACTGGGGTTCGAGGCCGAGACAGCAGCCGATGGTGAGAGCGGGCTGAAGCGGGCGCGGGACGTCGCCTACGACCTCGTCATCCTGGATGTCATGCTGCCCGGGATGGACGGATTCACGGTCTGCCGGGAACTTCGTCGCACCAACGTCGACCTGCCCATCCTCATGCTCTCCGCCAGAGGCGTCGTCGAGGACCGCGTCCGTGGCCTGGAGAGCGGCGCCGACGATTACCTGACCAAGCCGTTCGCCTTCGCGGAACTGCACGCGCGCGCGCGCGCCCTGCTCCGCCGCCGGCGCCCATCCCAATTGCTGGTGCTCACGGTGGACGACGTGGTGCTCGACCCGGTCACGCGCGTCGTCCACCGGGGCGCCCGGAAACTCGACCTGACGCAGAAGGAGTTCGCGTTGCTGGACTACTTCCTCCGGCATTCGGGAGAGGTGCTGACGCGTGCCATGATCGCCGAGCACGTGTGGGACTTCACCTGGGATCGGCTGACGAACCTGATCGACGTGTACGTGAATCACCTCAGGCGCAAGCTGGAGGAGGGCGGCGAACCTCGTCTGATTTACGCCGTGCGCGGGATTGGCTATGTGCTGAAGGCGCCGGGGACATGAACACGCTCCGTGCGCGCCTGACAGTCTGGTACATCGCCATCGTGACCGGTGCGCTGATCCTGTTCGCGGTGCTGCTCTATGCATGGCTCGCGCGGACCTTGTACGGGCATCACGACCACGAGTTGCTGGACGATGCCGCCCGGCTGGCGCAGAGTCTGGACGGGGCGCCCGCGCCGCTGGTTGTGCTGGCGTCGCTGGACGCGTCGCAGCGGGTAGGCCCGCTGCTCATGGTCCGCGACTCGAGCGGCGCGACCATCTTTCGCTCCGCGCGCCTCGCCTCCAGTGAGCCGGACATCGGGGAGCACACGGCGCTCCAGCACGCCGCGATGCGCGGGTCGACAGCGGCGGAATTCTTCACGGTGCGGCTCGAGCGTGGCGCTCCCGTGCGGTTCATCTGCCTGCCGCTGACACGGCCCGGCGGCACCTATCTGCAGCTGGGGCGGCGCCTGGGAGACGTGGACCTGTTGCTGCGTGTCGTCCTCCTGGCGTCTCTCTCGCTCATTCCCGTGGTCGTGATCTTGACGAGCTACGGGGGCTTGTTCGTTGCGAAGCGCGCGTTGGCGCCGATTGGCGGCATCGCCGCTACGCTGGAGTCGATTCAGGCGACGGATCTGTCGCGGCGCGTCAGCGCCGGCGCGGCCGACGCGGAGATCAGTCGCCTGAGCGCCTCCGTCAACCAGCTGCTGGACCGCCTGCAGCGCGCCTTCGCATCCATGCGCGAATTCAGCGCCGACGTCTCGCACCAGATGCAGACGCCACTGACG
>JBKJRJ010000041.1:0-13117 GCA_046594705.1 Vicinamibacterales bacterium | reverse complement strand
CCGACGTATTCCGCGGCAATCTGCTCGTCGCGCGTGCCACTGGCGCGGCCGTTCAGCGCGTCGCTCGCCAGGAACTCCAGGTGGGCGCGGACCGACGCCTCGCTGACGACGCCGGCGCGGGGCGCTCGCGGGGCCGTCCGCGGCCCCCGGTGGTCGGCGCAACCGGCGAGCAGGGTCAGTGAAAGAGTGAGGAACCGCGCGTCTCGTCTCATTCGCGGGCAGCATACCGCACCAGGTGCAGGCGTAGAATGGACGTCATGAAGGCGCCGATGACGCTCGAACTGATGTGGGAACACGATCTGGTCCTGAAGGGACGCTCCGGCGACGCCGGCATCGTCCTCGACAGCGCCGGGCAGGCCGGGCCGTCCCCCGTGCAGGCGCTGGCCTTCGCGCTCGCCGGGTGCATGGGCATGGATGTCGTGCACATCCTGCGCAAGGGACGGCTCGATCTGCGAGGGCTCAAGATCGACCTGACGGCGGAACGCGCACCCGAGGATCCCCACCGGATTACCGCGGTGGCGCTCGCCTTCACGGTGACGGGGGAGATCCCGAAAGACCAGATCCAACGCGCCATTGACCTGTCGCACGAGAAGTACTGCTCGGTGTGGCACTCGATGCGGCAGGACATCAGCTTCACGACGACCTTTTCCGTCGGCACGGGCAGCTGACCGCAATCTGCTAGCATCGCCCGGTGAGCGACGCCACCCTGCCGGCGCGGCGGCCATATCTCGACGTGCTGCGCGGCGTGGCCGTCCTCATCATGATTGAGGCCCACGTCATCGACAGCTGGACTCGTGTCGCTGACCGCCGGTCGAGGGCCTTTGGTGAAGCCCTCATCCTCGGCGGCTTCGGCGCGCCGCTGTTCCTCTTCCTGGCCGGCGCCGCCGTCGCCATGTCGGCCGCGTCCAAGGCGCGACGGACCGGCGACAGCCGGGCGGCCGCCCGGGCCGTGCAGCGCCGCGGCCTCCAGATCTTCCTGCTCGCGTTCGTCTTCCGGTTGCAGTCCCTGGTGCTCAGTCAGGCGCCGGTCTGGACCATGCTGAAGGTGGACATCCTGAACATCATGGGCCCGGCCATCATCCTGGCCGCCATGGTGTGGGGCGCCTTCCGCACCACGCGCGCGAGGGTCGTCGCGTTCGCCGTGGCGACTGTTGCGATCGTGTGGGCGACGCCCCTCGTCCGTGGCGCTGCCGGACTTGCCGAGCTGTCGGACTCACTCGAAGGCTACCTGCGTCCCGTCCCGGGCCTGACGAATTTCACGTTGTTCCCGTGGGTGGCCTTTGTGATGGCGGGGGGAGTGGTGGGCGTGATCCTGGATGCCGCCCGGACGGCTGGCGCCGACCGGCGGGTCAATATCGGGTTCGGTCTGGCCGGCGTGCTGATGATGCTGGCCGCCTACCAGGCGTCGTTCCTGCCGGCGCTCGGGGCGCCCTCGGCCTTCTGGACCACCTCCGCCAGCTTTTTCTTCATGCGGCTGGGTGTGATGGTCGCGGCGGTCGGCCTCGCCTATCTGTGGGAGCAGCGGCCCACGGCCGGACAGCGGTGGAGCCCGCTCCAGGTCCTCGGCCGGACGTCCCTGTTCATCTACTGGATCCACGTAGAGCTGGTTTACGGCCTGATTTCACTGCCTTTACACGGGGCGTTCACCCTCCGGGGGGCCTGGATCGGGGTCGTCCTGTTCGGGTTCCTGATGCTGGGGGCGGCGGCGGGGAAGGACCGCGCGATGAAATGGTGGCGCCGCGATACCGTAAACCGTTATAAAACTAGGGCTTACTTCAGGAGCCCAGCCGGGAGCGTCAAGCCTTGATGTTCTGGAGCCGACACAATATAACCATGCTATTGGAGGCCTATTGATCAGCGTCGCCGCCATCCGGATGCAGCAGTTCGGGGTGCAGTTCTACCAGGCATCTCTCACGGCCAACGACATCGACAAGCTCGTACGCTTCGAGGTCCTCGACTACGGCGAACAATCGCAGCCGGTCCGCGGCGGCAAGAAGAAGAGCACCGCGCCGTCGAAGGTGAACTGGGATCTCCTCGAGCGGCGCATTGCGTCGAGCGACAAGGCCTACCAGCGCGCGATCATCCGCCGCAAGATCGACGAGCTGGTCGCCTACTACGAGCAGTGCCGCCAGGCGAGAGACCTGCCGTCGATCGCCGGCGCCGTCATCATCTCGTGCGACGAGGCGCTCAAGTTCGACGCCGTCGAGAGCGGCTCCCCGCTCGGCATGCTCAAGGTGCCGGAGCGTGAAGGCATCCTGCGCGCCATCGACGGGCAGCACCGACTGCTGGCGTTGCACGCCGACATCGAGCAGTTCGGCGACGAGCGATTCACGGTCCCGGCGATTATCTTCGACCGCCTCCCCGAGGATCACGTCGTCCAGATGTTCGTGACGATCAACGCCAAGCACACGCGCCTGAACGCGTCGCACCTGGTGTCGCTCTCCGGGCGCCAGTTGTATCGGGACGAGAACCTCGCGGCGGCGCACGACGTGGTGCGGGCGCTCAACGATCGCGAGGATTCACCGCTGCACGGCGAGATCAAGCTGCTGGGCGTCGGCACCGGCCGCGTCGCGCAGGCGCCGCTCGCGCAGGAGCTCAAGAAACTGTTCGCGACCGAGGCCTTCGGCAGCGGCAAGAAGGGTGAGGCCTTCCGTGAGGAGTCGAAGAAGTTTTACGTCAACTACCTGAAACAGGTCGCGCAGGTCTTCGGCGCCGCGTGGAACGGCCGGAAGTACAGCATCAAGAGCGCGACGGCGCTGCGTGCGTTCGTCCGGGTCGCGCCCGATATCGTCCAGCGGCTGGACCAGGAGCACGCCGACCGCACCGACTTCCGCGCCATCGGCCGCACCATCGCGCCCTGGGGCCGCCGCATCGGCGACCTGCGGTTCGAAACCGAAGGGGCCTGGAAGCGAGGCGGGACGACGGTGGATTCGCTGGCGAAGGAGCTGAGGCTTGCCCTGCAGTATCCCGAGGGGGCGGCAGTCTGATGGCGGGGCCGCGACCCAGACCCCTTCAATAAAAAAAGGGCACCGCTTTTTAAAGGCGGTGCCCTGACGATTTACCGACGGCCCGGCTCCCCAGCAACTCACGGCTCCCTGCCGTAAATATACAGACCGTCAGTAACACCCTATAGAGCAAGGGGCGTACCGCTGTTTTTACTGGTATTTCGTGAGATCCCGCCCTCAGCACAGCGACAAGATTCGCGCCTCCGATCACATTTCTGGTTAGCAACCCTGTTGCTGGCGCTGTGCGGGACCCCGGCCTGGGCGTGGCAGCCTGCCCCGCCTGACCGCTACGGCGGTCAAGGACCGCCAGCGAAGCCCGGGGCTGACCGTGGGCTCACCCCCTCCGTGGTCCCCTCCGCCGGCTCGGTCGCGGGCCAGGTCGTCGACGCCAGGACCGGTGCGCCCCTCGAACGCGTGCTGGTGGTGATGGAGGACACCGGGACGTCTGCCCTGACCGAGGCGGAAGGTCGCTTCCGCCTGGACGGCATCCCCGCGGGCTCCCACCGGCTTTACGTCTCGGTCGTGGGCTACGCCCTCTATCGCCGCGAGGTGGTCACGGGCCCCGGCGTGCCGCCGCTGGCGGTGCGGCTGAGCGAGGGGACGACGGCCTACAACGAGACGGTGACGGTCACCCCGGACGTCTTCCGCGCTCCGCTCGACCCGGTGCCGTCGGCGCACGTGCTGGGGAGCGCGGAGCTCGTGAACCTGCGCGGCGTGCTGGCGGACGATCCGCTGCGCGCGGTGCAGGTGCTGCCCGGCGTGGCGACGGGGGACGATCTGCGCAGCGAGTTCACGGTGCGCGGCAGCGGCTTTCATCACCTCACCTTCACCGTTGACGGCTTCGCCACGCCGTACCTGCTGCACACCGTGCGCGGGGTGGAGGACCGCGGACCGACGGGATCGGTCGCCATGATCAACAGCGACGTGCTCGAGGACGTCACCCTCCTCAACGGCAGCTATCCGCAGCGCTACACCGGCCACACGGGGGCGGAGGTGGACTTCCGGCTGCGTGAGGGTTCACGCGATCGGCGGGTCTTCCACGTCGGCGTGAGCGGAACCAACGCGTCGGCGGTGGCGGAGGGACCGATCGGGCGGCAGCGGCGCGGATCGTGGCTGATTTCGGCGCGGCAGTCGTATCTCGACCTGATCGTCCATCGGCTGACCGATCGCGCCGTCAGCTTCGGTTTCGCGGACGCGCAGGCGAAGCTCACCTACGATGTGTCATCGCGGCAGCGGCTCGACCTCACCGCGCTCGCCGGGCGCTCGAAATTCGAAAACGACCCGGTCGAACGGGACATAGACGACGTGCACGTCGGACTGAACGCGTCGGTCGTCGGCGTCGCCGGATGGCGGCTGACCCTGCCGCGGCTGGTGCTGACGCAGCGGCTGCTCGCGGCCGACAATCATTTCCGCAACCAGAACAGCGCCAGGCTCGAACTCGACAACGGGCGCGACCGGCAGCTCGCCTACCGCGCGGACGCCACGATCAGCGCCCGGCCGTCGCTCGAGCTTGCCGCGGGGGCGGAAGCGGAGCGGCGCGACGACAGCCGCGTGCGGCGCCGGCTGGCGTCGAACCGCGTCAATCTCGTACAGCTCGACGACTACACGGGACACGGACTGCTGACGGCGGCATATGCCTCGGCGCGCTGGACGCCGGTGCCGCGCGTGACGATCGCCCCGGGGGTCCGCGCGGATCGCTGGAGCCTGACGGATCAGTCCACCACCTCTCCCTGGATCCAGGCGGAATGGCGCGCGAGCGGGTCGCTCAAGCTGCGGGCCGGCGCCGGCCGATACCAGCAGTTCGCGGATTTCGACAAGGTGCTGGGGGTCTCCGGCGGCACCGGGTTGCGGCCCGAGCGGGCGGATCAATTCGACGTCGGATTCGAGCAGCGAATCCGGCCGGCGCTGCGGCTGTCGGTGACGTTGTACGATCGCGAGGAGCGCGGCATGCTGCGCCGCCCCGGCAGCGAGCCCAGGATCGTCGCGGACCGGGTCGTCCGCGCATCGGCCATCACCAAATACGAGAACAGGCTGGACGGCTTCGCGCGCGGCGTCGAGCTGATGGTGCAGCGCAGCGTCACGGGACGCGGCATCTCGGGGTGGTTCTCCTACGCGTTCGGGCGGAACCGCTTTCGGGACACCACGTCCGGCGAACGCTACTGGGGCGACGCGGACCAGCGGCACACCATGAACGCCTACGCCATGTACCGGCACTCGGACCGTGCCAGCTTCATCACCAAGCTGCGCATCGGCAGCAACTTTCCGATTCCCGGCTACTATGCCAGCCGGGACGGCACCTTCTTGGTGACCGACCAGCGAAACACCGCGCGGCTGCCGGTCTACAGCCGGCTCGATGTGCGGGCGAACCGGGCGTTCAACTGGTCGCGCCGCCGGCTGACCCTGTTCGCGGAGATCATCAACCTGCTGAACCGCGACAACGTGCGCTTCACCCCGCCGGGCATCAACGTGACGACCCGGAGGGCGTCGAAGCCGTTCGACTCGATGCTGCCGATCATCCCGTCGGTCGGGATCTTGATCGAATTCTGAGGTCTTGCCGAGAGGGGCTCGCGTGGCACACAGGACGGTCGGGATGCTCGTGCAGTTGCTATCCAGGGTCGCACCATGCGAGCTGTAGTCCGTGTTGTGTTGATGGCCGCCGTGCTGCGGATGGGGCGGCCTTGAGCCAGGGCCCGATCGACCTCAACTGCGACATGGGGGAATCGTTCGGGCCATGGGTGATGGGGGCGGACGAACGCGTGATGCCCTCCATCACCTCCGCCAGCATCGCCTGCGGCGCCCATGCCGGCGATCCGACGGTGATGCGCCGGACCGTCCGTCTCGCGCGCGCCGCGGGGACGGCGATCGGCGCCCACCCGGGCTTCGCGGACCTTCAGGGATTCGGCCGCCGCGACATGGTGGTCGATCCGGCCGAACTCGAGGATTGCCTCGTCGCCCAGATTGGCGCGCTCGTCGCGATCGCCCATGCCGAAGGCGCGCGTCTGCAGCACGTCAAGGCCCACGGCGCGCTCTACAACATGGCCGCCCGCGACCGTGTCATGGCCGACGCGATCGCGCGGGCGATCGCATCGGTCGATCCCGCGCTGATCATGTTCGGCCTGCCCGATTCGTGTCTGCTCGACGCCGGCCGCGACGCCGGCCTCCGGGTTGCCGCCGAGGGTTTCGCCGACCGCGCCTACGAGGCGGACGGCTCGCTGACGCCGCGTAGCCGGCCCGGGGCGGTCATCCACGGCACCGCCGCGGTGACGACGCGTGCGGTGCGCATGGCCCGTGAGGGGGTCGTGTTGACGGCCGCCGGCGGCGAGGTGCCGCTGCGCGTGGCCACCATCTGCGTGCACGGCGACACGCCCGGGGCGCCCGAACTCGTCCGCGCCATCCGCGACGCGCTCACCGCTGCCGGCACGACGGTCGCGGCGATTGGGGCCTGGTTGTGACGTGGTGGCGGGAGGGGGGGGCCGAGGCCCGCCGGGCACTGGCGGCCGGCATGTTCGCGTGGATGCTCGACGCGTTCGACGTGATGCTCTTCGCGCTCGTACTGCCGGCGGTGCGCGCGGACCTGGGCCTGACGACCGCGCAGGGCGGGTTCCTGGGCTCGGTGATGCTGGTCGCGGCGGCGGGCGGCGGCGTGGCATTCGGCCGGATCGCGGATCGATACGGCCGTACCCGCGCACTGATGGCCAGTGTGATCCTCTATTCCGTCTTCACCTTCGCGTGCGGCTTCGCCCACACGCTCGGGCAGTTCGTCGTCCTGCGCATCCTGCTGGGGCTCGGGATGGGCGGCGTGTGGAGCAGCGGCGCCGCGCTGGTGTCGGAGTCGTGGCCGGCCGAGCACCGCGGCAAGGCGCTCGGCTTCATGCAGAGCGGCTGGGCCATCGGCTACGCCGCGGCCGTGCTGGTGAGCGGATTCGTGCAGCCGCGTTTCGGCTGGCGCGCAGTGTTCTTCATCGGCATCCTGCCGGCGCTCTTCACGTTGTGGATCCAGCGCCGGGTCACGGAGCCGGCCATCTGGACCGCTGCGTCCCGCGCCGGGACGCCGTCGCCTGGCATCGGCGCCATCTTCAAGAGCGGCATCGCCGGTCTCACGATCGTGCTGACGCTGATGAATACCTGCACCCTGTTCGCGTGGTGGGGCTTCAATCTCTGGCTCCCCAGCTACCTCAAGTCCACGGCGGCACAGGGGGGCGCGGGCCTGACGGACGCCGCCGCCACGACCTATCTCTTCGTGATGCAGGCGGGGATGTGGTGTGGCTACGTGACGTTCGGGTTCTTCAGCGATCGCTTCGGGAGAAAGCGCAGCTACGTGAGCTATCTCCTCAGCGCCGCGCTGCTGATCGCGATCTACGTTTCGGTGCGCCAGCCCACCGCGCTGCTGGTGCTCGGGCCGGTAGTGGCCTTTGCCGCCACCGGCTACTTCAGTGGCTTCGGCGCGGTGACGGCCGAGATCTACCCGACCCCGATCCGCGCCACCGCGCAGGGCTTCACCTACAACATCGGCCGCCTGGTGAGCGCCGTCGCGCCGTTCTATGTCGGGACGCTCGCCGACCTCTACGGATTCGGCCCGGCGCTGCTCATCTGCTCCGGCGCCTTCGTGCTCGCCGCGGTGTTCTGGATCTGGATCCCGGAAACGAAAGGCAGGGCGCTGGCGTGACGGGAGGGCGTCGCCACTAGGCTTTGGTCACGTGCGTGACGACGCCGAGTACGTAGTGGAGCTCCACATGGTCGCCGGCCTCGAGCGAACGCGGCATCGACTCCTGGCCCACCCGGGCGCGGCTGGGCTGGCCCTGGGGGTCATCATCATCCAGAAAATAAATGTCGAGCGACACCTGCCCGTGAATGCTCACGGGCTGGATTTTCGTGAGGACCGCTTTCTTCGACCCCTTCAGCATCCCGCCAGTATAGACCGGCGAATTGGGATAAACTGACTGAGCCCCCGCCTGCTCAGGAGTTCCTGCATGTTCCTACGAGTTGCCGTCATGGCAGCGCTGCTGTTGGCGCCCGTTTACGCGCAAGCGCCCGCAAAACCCGAGGCTGCCGCCCCCGCGCTGCCCGACGGTCGCGAGCTCATCAACCGCCACATCAAGGCGATTGGCGGGCGCGAGGCCATCCTCTCGCACACCTCGATGCACGCCACGGGCACGCTGTTGGTCCCTTCGTCGAACATGAACGGCGAGATGGAGATCTTCGTCGCCGCCAACCCGAATCGCCAGTACGTCAGGACCACGGTGAAGGACATCGGCGAGATCGCCGAAGGCTTCGACGGTTCGCACGCCTGGTCGGTGACCCCGATGACGGGCCCGATGCTGAAGGTCGGCAAAGACCTCCAGCAGGCGAAGTTCGACGCTGACTTTTACGGCGACCTGCGCGACCCCAAGATCTACACCGAGGTCAAGACGATCGAGCGGACCACCTTCGACGGCCGCCCCTGCTACAAGGTCAGCCTCAAGCGGATCGACGGGGCCGAGGACATCGATTTCTACGACGTCGCCACCGGGCTGCGCGCCGGCAGCATCCACACCCGCGAGACGGTGATGGGCACGATGACGGTCTCGACGACCGAGACCGGTTATAAGAAGTTCGGGAACATGAGCGTGCCGACCACCCTGACCCAGCAGGTCATGGGCGTCGAGCAGAAGATCACGCTGCTCACGCTCGAGTTCGACAAGGTTCCCGCGTCGGCGCTCGAGCCCCCGGCGGCCATCAAGGCCCTGATCAGGTGAAGGCCCGGTGACATTGCGTCGCCTGTCGTCGGCCGTGCTGCTCGCGATCCTGTTCGGGACGCGCGCGGCGTCGACCGAAACGTTCAAGGCGGCGGAGACGTTCGACGCCGTCCTGAAGATCGTCAAGGACGGCCACTTCGATCCCGCGTTCGACGCCGCGAAATGGGATCGGCTCGGCGCCGAGCTGCGCCCTGCCGCGCTCACCGCTCGGACAGCCGGCGAGTTCCGCGCCGTGCTCGCGGACATGCTCGGCCGGCTTCAGCTCTCGCATTTCGCGGTGATTCCGTCCACCCCCGACGGACCAGGTGAATACGTCGACGTGAGCGGGCAGCCGGGCTTCGACGTCCGCCTGATCGATCGTCAGCTGGTCGTCACCTCCGTCGACCCCGACGGTGGCGCGGCGGCGGCCGGGGTTCATCCGGGATGGATCGTCCAGCGCATCGGCACGACCACCGTGTCGTCGCTGCTCGAGCCGATCACGGATAGCACGCCGGGCCGGCTCGCGCAGCTGCAGGCGTGGCGGCTGGCGATGCCGCGCCTGCGCGGCGCCTCCGGCAGCCGCTCGCTCGTGACCTTTATCGACGGCGCCGGGGCCGCGGTTACGAAGGATATCGAGCGCAGGCACGAGGCCGGACAGCCGGTCACGGTGGGCAGCCTTCCCACGATGTACGTCCGCGTGTCGTCGTCGCTCAAGCCGACGCCGGGCGGGGCCTCCGCCGGCCTGATCGGGTTCAACGTCTGGATGACGGCGGTCGATCCCGAGTTCCAGAGGGCGATCGATCGGTTTCGTTCCGCCGACGGCATCGTCATCGACCTGCGCGGCAACCCTGGCGGCCTGGCGGCGATGATCATGGGACTGGCCGGGCACTTCGTCACCGAGCGCGCCACCCTCGGCGTGATGAAGACGCGGCAGTCGGAAATGCGATTCCCGGCCAACCCTCGGCTGGTGAACGGCGCGGGCGAGCGCGTGGAACCTTACAAGGGGCCGGTGGCGATTTTGGTGGACGGCATGACCGGCAGCGCGTCGGAGTGCTTCTCCGGTGGGCTGCAGTCGCTCGGCCGCGCGCGCGTGTTCGGCCAGACCTCGATGGGCCAGGCGTTGCCCGCGCTGTTCGACCGCCTGCCGAACGGGGACGTGCTCATTCATGCCTGGGGCGACTTCGTCACCGGCACCGGTGTCCGCATCGAGGGACGCGGCGTGGTGCCCGACGAGCCGGTGGCTCTCGATCGCGCGGAGCTGCTCGCCGGGCGTGACACAACCCTCGAAGGCGCCCTGGCGTGGATCGATCGAGTCATGAAAGAAAGCCGTAACTCCCGGTAGAGGTTCGGCTTACGGTGTATATTGTTGCGCTCCGAGGGTGTGTCTGCTAAAATGACCACACCTCGCATCACGCGTTCTATCCAAGCCCATCTCAGGACAATTCGGGAGAAGCAAGTAAATGGAGCAGCGCCCGCTGCGTCTCGGCGACATTTTGGACGACTACTGCACCCGCGAACGGCGCGTGACCAACCACGCCATCGTCGCGCTGGTGGAACAGGACGTCAAACAGACCCGCTGCACGACGTGCGATGCCGAGCACGTCTACAAGGGCGGCAAGGCACCGCGGCGGAAGAAGCCCGAGACGCCCGGCGCCCTCTACAAGGAAGTGCTGGCCGGGATCACCGACCAGGACGCGCCGCCGGCCGCGGGCCTCAACGCCGTCGAGGCCGAGGCCGAGGCCGAGACCGGCGTCGAGTTCGAGGTGGCCGGTGAGCCTCCCTCCGCGCCGGCGCCCATCTCAGCGGCCGACGCAGGCAGCCACGGCAGTGACGACGATGCGGACGACGAGCCCCAGCCGACGTTCGACGACGGCCCGGTGCATCGTCCGCTGATCCGCGCGCAGCTGGCGCGGCCCGAGGGCATCAAGATCGAACGCCAGGCGCCCGAGTTCACGATTCGCCAGAATCCGACCGGTCGCGGCGGCAGTTTCCGCGGCGGCAGTAACGGCGGCAACGGCGGGAACGGCGGCGACATGCGCTCCCGCGGCGGCGGTGGCGGCGCCGGCCGCAGCAATGGCGGCCCCGCGGGCAGCAACAATGGCCATCGTTTCGGTCGCGGCCCGCGCCCGGCCGGTGGCGGCGGGGGACGCGGGCCCAGCCAGGGGTTCGGACGCGGCCCCGGCGGCCCCGGCGGTCCTGGCGGCGGCCAGCAGCGCCCGGGCGGCCCGAGAAAGCGCTCCCGGTAGCCGGCGGCCGGTGCCAGCCAACAACTGCTGGAAACCGGCGACTGGAAACTGGTAACTTCCCCGTCATGTCATCTCTCTCCGGCAAGACCGGCCTGATTGTCGGCGTCGCCAACAAGCGATCGATCTCCTGGGCCATCGCGCGGGCGGCAGACGCCGCGGGGGCGCGCGTGGCGCTGACGTTCCAGGGCGAGCGGCTCGAGGAAAACGTCCGCGAGCTCGCCGAGGGGCTGACCAACCCGCTGGTGCTGCCGCTCGATGTCACCGACGACGCGCAAATCGCGCGCGTGTTCGAGCAGATTGACGAGGCGTTCGGCGGCCTCGACTTCGTCGTCCATGGCGCGGCGTTCGCCTCACGCGACGACCTGCTCAATCCCTTCGTCCAGACCTCGCGCGACGGCTTCAAGCTGGCGATGGACGTCAGCGCCTATTCACTGATCGCGCTGTCGAGGGCCGCGCTGCCGCTGATGGAGCGCCGCGGCGGTGGCAGCATCGTCACCCTGACCTACCTGGGCAGCGCGCGCGTGTTCGAGACCTATCGCGTGATGGGCGTGGCCAAGGCGGCGCTCGAAGCGACGGTGCGTTACCTCGCCGCCGACCTCGGTCCGAAGAACATCCGAGTCAACGCCATCTCCGCCGGGCCGATCAAGACGCTGGCGGCCGCCGGCATCCCGGGCTTCAACACGATTCTCCAAATCTATCGGGAACGGGCGCCGCTGCGCCGCACGGTCGACACCGCCGAAGTCGCCGACGCGGCGATCTTCCTCCTGAGCGACGCCAGCCGCGCGATCACGGCCGAGATCATGATGGTCGACGCGGGCTTCCATGCCACCGGCATGTAGCCTTCCGCCCGCAGGCGGACGCCGCGGCAATTCGGCGGGCAGGCTGCCCGCCCTCGCTCTCGTCCTTGTCCTCCTGCTCGACGGCTGCGCCGCGACGTCCAGCCGCACCGCCGACGACCTCACGACCACCACGCAAGTGAAGATCGCGCTCCTCGGCGACGCGCGGGTCGGCGGCCAGCGGCTCGAGGTGAGTACGCACCAGGGCGTGGTGACGCTCTCGGGAACGGTCGGGACCGCCGCCGATGAACGGCAGGCGGTCGCGCTGGCCAGGGCCGTGCGCGGTGTGCGGGCCGTCACGAGCGTCCTCAAGATTCAAGAGTAGGATTCTCTCGTGCGTGTGTTGTCGAACGATCCCGAAACGCCGACGACCCGACGGATCCGGCTGGCGATCGATGGCGCGGGCTTCCCCTACCGGGCCGGCCAGGCCGCCGCGCTGGCGGCCGGCAACCTCGTCCCCACCCCGTACTCCATCGCCTCGGCGCCCTACGAAACCGCCCGCGAGGGCTGGCTGGAATTCCTCGTCAAGGTCGATGGATCGAGCCGGTTCGGCGCGGTGGTCGACACGCTGGAGTCCGGCAGCACCATCCGCGTCGAGGGACCGGCCGGCTCCTTTGTCCTGCCCGACGCCGCGATGACGGCACCGCTCCTCTTCATCGCCGGCGGCACCGGCGTGGCGCCGATGCGCTCGATGATCCTCGAAGCGCTGCACGCCGGCCATCGCGGCACGAAGGCCCTGGTGTATTCGGCGCGCTCACCGAGGGAGTTCGCCTACGTCGACGAGTTCAGGCGGCTGGCGGACCAGGGACACCTGGCGCTGACGCTGACGCTGACCGGGGAGATGGAGGAATGGGCGCACGCCCGCGGCCGCACCGGCGCCGAGCATCTCGCGGAGCTGCTGGCCGCCGACACCCTGGCGTTCGTGTGTGGGCCGCCCGCGATGGTGGCGGATCTGCCGGCCGCCCTGGTCTCGCTCGGACTGCCGCGCGACCGAGTCCGCACTGACGATTGGTGAAGATTGAAGATTGAAGATTGAAGGTTGAAGATTGAAGGTTGAAGATTGAAGATTAGAGCTGGGCAGCCTTGAACTGCGAACCGGAGCTGCGAGCTACAGGATCCCCGCTGCGGCGCGCTGGATGTCCAGCTCGCTGAGTTCGGGATAGGCGCTGCTGCCGGCCAACAGTGCGCCTGGGGCGAAAGAGTCGCGGCCGGTCCGGCGCTTGCGGCCGGCCTTGTCCTGATACATCCGGCTGTCGGCGGTGGCGAGCAGCGCCTCGTACGACTCGCCGTCCTGCGGGAAGACGGCGGCGCCGATG
>JBKJRJ010000014.1:0-5184 GCA_046594705.1 Vicinamibacterales bacterium | reverse complement strand
CGGCCAAGCCGATCGTCCCCGTCGAGGCGCCCTCGCCCGAACCGGACCCGATCGCCGCCGAGGTCGACGAGTTCGTCGAGGTCGAGGCGCCGCCGCCGGCGCACGAACCGGACGATGTCGCGCCGGTGGTCGACGCGGCCGCGGTGGAGGTGACGCCCGCGCCGGCGGTCGCCGCCGAAGCGGCGGCCCCGACACCACCCGCCCCGCAGGCCGCACCACAGGTGGCCGACGCGTTCGCCGAACCCGTCGAACCGTCCGCGCCGGCCGTCGCCGCGCCGCCGCCCCCCCCGCGGCCGGCCGCGCCGGCACCCGGCCGCATCGTGCCGCCGACGCTGCGCCTGCGGGTCGAAGATCCGAAAACCGGACAGGCGCCGCCCGCGCCGCCGCGCCGTCCGCTCCTGGTGCGGCCGCCGGCGGCGACCACGCCGCCAGCCGCGGCAACCGGCAACCTGAGCAAGCCCGCGCCGCCCCGGCCCGGTGGACCGGCCGCGCCGCGTCCCGGTGGTCCGCCGCGCGCCGGCGCCTACCCGCGTCCGCAGTCGCCGATGGGCGGGCCGCGCCCGCTCCCGTCACAGCCGGTCCGTCCGTCGCAGCCGATGCGGCCCAACGTGCCGGGCTATCGGCCGCCACCGCCGCGGCCGTCCGGTCCCCGCTCCTCCGGTCCGCGCCGCGATCCGCGCCCGCAGGCCCCGACCATGACGAGCACGCCGCCGCCGCCCGTCACGCGCACGATTACGCTCGCGGAAGGGATGACCGTCTCCGACCTGGCGCTCAAGCTGGACGTCAAGGCGAAAGACGTCATGAAGAAGTTGATGGACAAGCGGATGATGGTGACCATCAACAGTACGCTCGACACCGAGACCACCTCGATGATCGCGCGCGAGTTCGGCGCCGATGTGAAAATGCAGACCTTCGAAGAGGAACTGCTGCAGGTCGAAACCGACGAATCGAATCCCGAGGACGTCGTCACCCGCGGCCCCGTCGTGACCGTGATGGGTCACGTCGACCACGGCAAGACCACGCTGCTCGACGCCATCCGCGAAACCCGTGTCGCCGAACGCGAAGCCGGCGGCATCACCCAGCACATCGGCGCCTACGCCGTCCAGGTCAACGACCGCAACGTGGTCTTCCTCGACACGCCGGGCCACGAAGCGTTCACCATGATGCGCGCTCGCGGCGCGCGGGTGACCGACGTGGTCGTCCTGGTCGTGGCGGCGGACGACGGCGTCATGCCGCAGACGCGGGAAGCGATCGACCACGCCCGCGCAGCGAACGTTCCCATCCTGGTCGCCATCAACAAGATCGACAAGGCGAACGCCAACCCCGACCGCGTCAAGAAAGAGCTGTCGGATCTCGGGCTGATGCCTGAAGACTGGGGCGGCCAGACCGTCACGGTGCCGCTGTCGGCGAAGAAGCGCGAGAACATCCCGGCGCTGCTCGAAATGATCCTCCTCGTCACCGAGCTCAGCGAGCTGAAAGCCAACCCGAAGCGGAATGCCTCGGGCACCGTGCTCGAAGCAAAGCTCGACAAGGGCCGCGGCCCGGTGGCGACGATCCTCGTCCAGGACGGCACGCTGCGGGTCGGCGACACCCTGATTGCCGGCACCATCGTCGGCAAGGTCCGGGCGCTCATCGATGATCGCGGCAAGCCGATCAAGAGCGCGGGACCCTCCACGCCGGTGGAAGTGCTCGGGCTGGGCGGGCTGCCCTCCCCCGGCGACGCCTTCCAGGCGCTCGCCGATGCGGCCAAGGCCAGGCAGATCGCGCACTACCGTGTCAACCAGGCCAAGGACAAGGCGCACGCCGGCAAGGGGGCGCGGCTGACGCTGGAATCGCTGCAGGCCCAGATGTCCGAAGGCGGCATGAAGGAACTGCCGATCATCATCAAGTCGGACGTGCAGGGCTCGGCCGAAGTACTGGCCGACACGCTGACCAAGCTGAGCGACGACCGCGTCAAGATTCGCATCATCCACAGCGGCGTCGGCGCCATCAACGAGTCCGACGTGCTGCTCGGCGCGGCGTCGAACGCCATCGTGATCGGCTTCAACGTGCGACCGGACCGCAATGCCGCCGACGTCGCCGATCGCGACGGCGTCGACATCCGGCTGCACTCCGTCATCTACAACGTCACCGACGAGATCAAGAAAGCGATGACCGGGCTGCTCGAGCCGACGCTGAAGGAGGTCAGGATCGGCGCCGCGCAGGTCCGCGACATCTTCAAGACGCCGAAGTTCGGCACCATCGCCGGCTGCATGGTCACCGAGGGGCGCATCGCCCGGTCGGGCGACACCCAGGCGCGCCTCCTGCGCGACAACCAGATGGTGCACGAGGGGAAGATCGGCTCGCTGCGCCGATTCAAGGACGACGTGTCGGAGGTCAAGTCCGGCTTCGAATGCGGCATCGGCTTCGACAAGTTCAACGACATCAAGGTCGGCGACGTCATCGAGGCGTTCGTCATCGAGAAGATCGCGGCCACGGCGTAACGGCCGTGGGCAGTTGGCAGTGAGCAGTTCGGTGGCGGCAGCGACGATGGCCGCTCGCCGATCGGCAACTGTGAACTCACCGCTCACTGCTAACTGCTAACGGCAAATTTCCATGGCAGGCAACCGGCCCGAGAGGGTCGCCGAACAGATCCGCATCGAGCTGACGCAGCTGATCGCGCGCGACGTGCACGATCCGGGGATTGGCTTCATCACCCTCACCAAGGTGACGGTCACCCCGGACCTGCAGATCGCGCGCATCTACTACACCACGCTCGGCGACGCCAACGCGCAGAAGGACACCGGCAAGGCGCTGCAACGCGCGTCACCCTTCCTGCGGCGCCAGGTCGCGCAGCGCATCCGGCTGCGGCGGGTGCCTGAGCTCGAGTTCTTCTACGACAAGACCATCGCCCAGCACGACCGGGTCGAGCAGATCCTGCAGCAATTGAAGGCGGAAACCGACGCCCGGCCGGCCGCCGCTCCCGACGACGCCGATGTCCCGCATGACGACACCAAGCACACCAAAGACTGAAATCTGCGAGGCGATTCACGCCCGCCGCCGGTTCCTGATTTCCTCGCACGCCCGCCCCGACGGCGACTCCATCGGATCGCAGCTCGCGATGGCCTACGCGCTCGAAGCGCTCGGTAAGGAGGTGCGCATCGTCAACGCCGATCCCGCCCCCGAGCACTACCTGGAGTTTCCCGGCGTCGAGCGCATCGAGGTCGCGCGGTCGTTCGAGCGGAGCGACGCCGAGGCCCTGATCGTGATGGAGTCGGGCGACCTGAACCGCACCGGCGTCAGCGGGCTCGAGGGGCGCTTCACCATCAACATCGATCACCACCAGGGCAACACGCACTACGGGTCGCTCAACTGGGTGGACGAGTCCGCCGCAGCGTGCGGCGAGATGGTGTTCGATCTGATCGAAGCGCTGGGCGTCCCGCTCACCATCGAGATCGCGACGCACGTCTACCTGGCGATCCTGACGGACACCGGGTCGTTCCATTACGCCAACATGACGCCCAAGACGTTCGAGATCTGCCGCCGCTCGGTGGAGGCCGGCGTCAACCCGGGGGCGATGGCTCGACGCGTGTTCGATCAGAACAGCTTCGGCAAGCTGAAGCTGATCGGGGCGCTGCTCGCGGAAATGGATCTCCTCGACGGCGGCCGCCTCGCGGCGATGTACCTGAACGACGACATCATGAACGCGACCGGCACCACCTATAACGACACCGAGGGGCTGATCAACCTGCCGCTGACCGCGCGCGAGATCCAGGCGGTGGTGTTCTTCAAGCTCGGGGCCGACGGGGACATCCACGTCAGCATGCGGTCGAAATACGACGTCGACATCCGGGTGATCGCCGCGCGCCACGGGGGCGGCGGCCACAAGAACGCCGCCGGGTTCAAGCTGAAGGGGCCGATGGGCGACGTGCGCGACGGCATCCTCGCGGAAATCGCCGCCGCGATTGCGACGGGAGTCCAGAGCAGGCCCTCATAGTGGTCAGGTCGCAGTTGGCAGGTTTGTGATCCTGAACGACCCGCCTCTCCCTGCAAGCGTCTGAACTGTTCACTGCGAACTGCCAACTGCTGACTGCTGACTGCTGACTGCCATGGATGGTGCCCTCCTCGTCGACAAGCCGTGCGGCCCGACCTCGCACGATATCGTCGCGTTCGCGCGCCGCACGCTGAAGACACCGGGCATCGGGCACACCGGCACCCTCGATCCGCTGGCCACCGGCCTGCTCGTCCTGCTGATCGGGCACGCCACTCGCCTGTCGCAGTTCCTGGTGACCGACGAGAAGGAGTACCTCGCCGACATCCGACTCGGGATCGCCACGGCGACCTATGACGCGCAGGGGCTGGAGCCGGAGGCTGCAGGCCGGAGGCCGGAGGTCGATGTGACACCGGAGCAGATTCGCGCGGTCTTGCCAGACTTCCTTGGCACGTTCCCCCAGTTGCCACCGCCGTTCTCGGCCAAGAAGATCGGGGGCGTGCGCGCCTACCAGAAGGCGCGCAGAAACGAAGTGGTCGATCTCAAACCGGTTGAGGTCACGGTGCACGAGCTGGAGGTACTTGAACCCACCGCCACCCTTCAGCTTCCCACCGCGAATCTTCAACCGTCCATCTCGACCTTGCTCCGGCTACGCATCGTCTCCAGCTCCGGCTTCTACGTGCGGTCCCTCGCCCACGACCTCGGGCAGCTGCTCGGCTGCGGGGCGCACCTGGAGGCGCTGCGGCGCACCCGGGCCGGGCAGTTCTCGGTGGCCGATGCGCTGACTCTGGACGCCATCGAGGCGGCCGGCGATGCGGTCGCCGGGCGACTGGTGGACCTCCATGTCCTGCTGGCCCGGATGCCGGCGGTCACCCTGACGGACGAGGGTAACCGGCGCGCCTGGAACGGCAACACGCTGGCGCCGCACCACCTCCAGGGGCTCCCGGCCGACCTGGCCGATGCCGCGAAAGTCCGGGTGCTCGCCCCCTCGGGAACGGTCCTGGCGGTGGCCGAGCGGCGCTCCGACGGACTTTTGCATCCCCTCGTGGTCTTGAGGTAACATATTGAACCGTCTGTAAATAGCGGGTATACGGCGGTCTGGTGCGGAGCATATTGCTGCGAAAGTCTGGACCGTCCGTGGAAGGAAGATGCGTGTTCACCAAGGACCGTAAGACCGAAGTCATCGACACCTACAAGACCCACGACGGCGACAC
>JBKJRJ010000513.1:0-4125 GCA_046594705.1 Vicinamibacterales bacterium | reverse complement strand
GCCACTGATCGCCAGGATGTCCTGCAGCGTGTCGCCGTTGACGTCACCCGACGCCACCGCGTATCCGACCCCGAAGTCCTTGGCTATTTCCTGCTCGCGAAACCTCAACGGACCAGGGGAGGCGAACCCGGTCGGCCCCGAAGCCTGCGGGCTGGCGTGGACCGCTGCCAGCAGGACGCCCCCCAGTCCAAGGGTGGCCGCGACGATTGGTGAGCCGCGCCGGCGTGATGGCTTCATGGCGTGGCTAGTCTAAGCGAGGTTCACGGCGATGACCCGATCTCTGGTTTACCGGATCGCCTTGACCATCTCATCCTGGCTCGGATACTCCCGCTGGTGGTCGCCGATGAACGAGTAGGAGATGCTGCCGTCCTGCTCGACCAGGAAGACGGCGGGCCGGGCGATGTTCCACGCGTCGAGACCGACCCGGTGCCACACGCCGTAGGCGCGCAGCATGTCACGACGTTCGTCGATCAGGATGTCGAACGGCAGCCCGGTTTCCTCGATGTAACGGCGGACCGCCTCGCGATTCTGCGCGAGGACTCCCACCACCTGGATTCCCCGGGCGGTGTAGGCGGCGATGTTGGCGGCGAGCTCACCGAACCGGTGGCGGCACTGGGGTCACCAGGTGCCGCGGTGGAACACCAGCAGCAGGCGGCCTCGCGCCAGCAGGTCCGCCAGCGTCCGGGCGCGGCCCTTCTGGTCCACCAGCGAAAACCCGGGTGCGCGCGTCAGCGTTGCGGTATGCATCAGAACAGCTTTACGTCCACCAGCTCGCCGGCTTCGACGATGTCGACCTGCGCCGGGATCTCGAGATAGCCGTCGGCGTGCGCCATGCTGGTGATGTCGCCCGAGCCTTTGAATGCCGGGACGGCCGACCCCTCGGCGATCCGGACGGTGTAGAACTGATGCCGCCCGGTGGTGGACACGATTCGCCGCGCCAGCGGCACGCGTACGATCTGCGGCCGATATTCCGGCAGGCGCGCCATGCGTCGCAACATGGGCACCAGCATCAGGTAGCCGTTCGACAGGCACGACGTCGGGTACCCCGGCATCCCGAGGACGGGCTTCCCGTCCACCTGTCCGAAGACCGTCGGTTTTCCCGGCTTGACCGCGACGCCGTGGAACATCACCTCGCCGCGTGCGATCAGCACGTCGAGAATCAGGTCACGTTCGCCCACGGAGCTGCCACCGGAAAACACCAGCAGGTCTTCCGCGAGAGCCGAGTCGATGGCCGCCGACAGAGCCTCGACGGTGTCCTGGGCAGTCGGCAGGATGACCGGCACGCCGCCGTGCGCCGAGATGATGGCCGACAGCGTAAAACGATTGATGTCGTAGATCTGTCCCGGACCGAGTGGCTCGCCGGGTGCGACGATCTCGTTGCCGGTCGAGAGGATCGCGATCCGCGGGCGCGCGTAGACCTCGACCGCCATCGTGCCGACCGCCGCCAGCGCGCCGACCCGGCTCGGGTTCAGCACGTCGCCCGCGCACAAGACCGGCTGACCCACGGCGATGTCGGCGGCGCGGCGGCCGACATGCTGGCGCGGATAGACCGGCGTCTGGACGCGCACATCATCCGAGCCGGCGACCCTTTCGGTTTCTTCCACCATGACCACCGCGTCGGCGCCAATCGGCATCGGCGCGCCCGTCGCGATCTGGATGCAGTCACCCGCGCCGACGGGGCGGGTGGCGATCTGGGCGGTGTGCACCTTCTCGATGCAGCGGAGCACCTTGGGGTCGAAGCGACCCGCACCGAAGGTGTCCTCGGCGCGCACGGCATAGCCGTCCATTGCGGCCCGATCGAACGGCGGGACATCCATGGCCGCGGCGGGGGGGGCCGCGATGACGCGTCCGCCGGCCTCTTCGAGCGGGACCCGCTCGGTCCGCGTCACCGGGGCGCCGGCTTCGAGCATCGTCGCCAGCGCCTCTTCCAGCGAGATGGTGTCGCGGATCGGCCGCATCGTCGTCATCGTCTCAGCTCCCGGACGACGTGCCCGAGTTCGGGCAGGATCAGCGTCGTCATCGCAAGACGGACGGCGTCCTCCGACCCGGGCAGCATGAAGATGACCGTGCCGCGCGCGACGCCGGCGCAGGCGCGCGAGAGCATCGCGGCGCTGCCGATTTCCTGGTAGCTCAGCGCGCGAAACAGTTCCCCGAATCCGTCCAGCCGTTTCTCGAGCAGCCCGGCAAGCGCTTCGTAGGTGCTGTCGCGGGAGGTCATCCCGGTTCCCCCGGTCGTGATGACGGCATCCACGCCGCCGACCTGTTCGAGGACCGCTTCGTAGACATCCTTCGGCTCGTCGCGAAGGATCTGCCGCTTCGCCACCACATGGCCGGCGGCTTCGAGCAGCTCGACGATGGTCCGGCCGCTGAGATCCGTTTCGGTCGCCCGGGTATCGCTGATCGTGAAGACGGCGCACCGCACCCCTGCGGTCGCGGTCCTGCGATGCTCCTCCACGCCCATGCGTCGATTATAGGTGGTTGCCAGTCGGGAGTTGGGAGTTGGGAGTTGAGCTTGGGATACCATCCCGCCATGGGTAGGTTGCTCGGATGCGCGGCGGCGGCGCTCTCGCTGGCCCTGGCGGGTCAGCCCGCAGGCGGAACCGCCAAGCTGGACGCCGACGCGGAGCGCTGGGTCGCGGCCACGCTCGGGAAAATGACGGTGGACGAGAAGGTGGGCCAGTTGCTCGTCTCGTCCTTTCAGTCGAAGTATTTGAGCACCGACTCGCGCGAGTACGACGCACTGGTCGCGTCGATTCGGGAGCAGAAGATCGGCGGCTTTCACCTGTTCGGCGGCACGGAGGCGGTCCCCGATGTCCTGCTCGATCCCAATTACGGCACGGTGACCCTCGGGCAACCGCTCGCCGCCGCATCGCTGCTCAACCGGTTGCAGGCGATCTCGCCCTATCCACTCCTCATCACCGCGGACTTCGAGACCGGCGCGGGGTTCCGCCTCGAAGGCGCCACGGGCTTTCCGCGCAATATGGCGTTCGGCGCGGCCGGCGACGAACAACTGGTCTACGAGGCCGGGCGCATTACCGCGGTAGAGTCGCGCGCCATTGGTGTCCAGGTCAACTTTGCACCGGTCGTGGACGTCAACAACAATCCGCGCAACCCGGTGATCAACACGCGCTCATACGGCGAGGATCCGGATCTCGTCGGGAGGATGGGCGCCGCGTACGTGCACGGGCTGCAGGCCGGCGGGATGATCGCGACCCTCAAGCACTTTCCTGGGCACGGCGACACCGACGTGGATTCACACCTCGGCCTGCCGATCATCAAGGACGGCCGCGAGTCGCTCGACAAGACAGAATTCCCCCCCTTCAAGGCCGCCATCGCGGCCGGCGCCGGCGCGGTGATGACCGCGCACATAGAGATGCCGGCGCTCGATCCGGCTCCCAACACGCCGACGACACTGAGCGCGCCCATCGTGACCGGCGTTCTCCGCAAGGAGATGGGCTTCAGCGGTCTCATCTACACCGATTCGATGGGCATGGCGGGCGTGACCCAGCTGTACAAACCCGGCGAGGCGGCCGTGCGCGCCATCAAGGCGGGCAACGACATTGTCCTGCACTCGCCCGACGACGCCGCGGCGTTTGCGGGGCTGAAGGCGGCCGTGCAGTCGGGCGAGATTGCGATGGCGCAGCTGGACGCCTCGGTCGAGCGGGTCCTGCGGGCGAAGGCGCGCACCGGCCTGCACCGCGTTCGCACGGTCAACCTCGACGCGCTGGCGAGCATCGTGGGCGGCCGCGCGCACCAGGCGGTGGCAGACGAGGTGAGCCAGCGCTCCCTCACGCTGGTGAAGGACCAGCGCAACCAGGTGCCGCTGAAAGTCTCGCGCGACGCGCAGATCCTGTACCTGTCGATCCTCGATACGCCGGGCGGCTGGCGGATTGCGGCGCCGAGCCGGTCGTTCATTCCGGAGTTGAAGCGCCGGTGGCCGAACGTGACGTCGGTCGAGTTGTCGGAGCGATCGACAGCGAACGAAGTCGAACTGGTGCGGGCGATGGCGCCGCGCTACGACGCGATCGTCGCCTCGGTGTTCGTGCGCGCGTCGTCCGGCAGCGGCCGCATGGATCTCCCGGCGAACATGCAGGGTCTGTTGCGGACCCTGGCGCGACAGACGGA
>JBKJRJ010000471.1:0-3187 GCA_046594705.1 Vicinamibacterales bacterium | reverse complement strand
CTCCACCTCGCCCCTGGCGGTGTTGAAGGCGACAATCGACGGCTCGTTGAGCACGATGCCGCGCCCCTGGGCGTAGACGCAGGTGTTGGCCGTGCCGAGGTCGATGGCAAGATCGGTCGAGAACGCGGAGGCGAAACTCATGGTGGTGACGGGCCCCATCGCATGATCCGTTCCGCCTGCACCATCGCGGAATACTGACTAATCCGTCAGCCGCGAGTCCTTCGACTTACGGAAGCGGTATCGGCGGACGATTTTGTAACACTACGTGTGCTGCGCCATCGTCGCGGCGGCGCCGCCCATTTCGGGCGGCGTGGCTGCGGTCCTGACGATGCGGCGGGAGGTGGAATCGACCCGGATAGTCCGGTCGCCGGGCTCCCCCTGGGCCAACTTGACCTCGACCTTCAACGCCTTGAAGGTCCCGGCCGGGACGGTGACCTCTTCAAGTCCGACCACCCTGTTTCGCGCGACCAGTGGCCATCTACCGCAGCCCGCACCGGCGAGGAGGAGCTGAGGCGTCTGTCGCACCCTGGTCAGCGCACGCCGAACGCGAGCGCGGGCCAATTCAGGATGACGTGGATCGGCTGCTCGGCGGCGAAGCGAACGGGCTCGAGCGCGATGAAGCGGCCGTCGCGCGTAGGCTCGAACGCGGCCCAGCGCGCGCGAGGGCTTGGCGCGAAGAGCGGCGTGGCGCGCCCGATCTCGAGCGCCGGCGTCGTGGCGATCGGGACGGCGAAGACGGTGCCGTCCCTGCCGACGTAAAACAGCTCGCGCCCGTCCGGACTCCAGCGCGGCATGAAGGCGCCGCCGGTGGAGACGATCCGCGCCGCTCCAGGCCCCGGAAAGGGCGCCACGTAGACATCGCGCCGGCCGCCGAGGTCCGAGCCGAAGGCCACATAGCGGCCGTCGGGCGAAAAACGGGCGTCGGTCTCAGTGGCGTCGGACTGCTGGAAGGGCAGGGTTTTCCGATCGACCAGCGACAGCGCGATCAGGTCGAACTTGCCCCGCGCGACGCGCTGCTCGTAGATCATCCAGGTCCCGTCACGCGAGAGATCCGACACCATCTGCAAGCCCACGGGCCCGGGCGCCAGCGCTTCCTCGGGGCCGGTCGCCGGCCGACGGTAAATCCGCGGCGGACCGCCGCGCGCGGCGCTGAAGATCATCGCGCCGTCAGGCGCCATGATGGCCTGCAGCTCGGAACCCGGACCGTCGGTCACGCGGCTCTCAACGCCTCGTTCGAGCTCGATCTTCCAGATGTCCATCGTGCCGGTCTTGGGTTCCCGGCGGTCGACGAACAGATCGCGGCCGTCGGCCGACAGCCGCAGCCCCTGATGCGCGCCCGCCTGACCGTGGACCGCGAGCTCGCGGCCGGATCGATCGAATGTCACGATGCGCGCCTCGTCCTCGCCGGCATGGAAGATCACCGCGCCGGTGCGGGACGCCGAGAACTGGGCCAGGCCGGTCGAGAGGAACTGTGTGGCGTTCTCGGCGATGGCCACGGCCCCGCCGCTGACCTCGCCGCTGGCGGCATCGAACCGGCGCGCGAGCAGCGCCCCGTCCTGGCCGTAGACGATAAAGCCGGGATCGACGTACTGCGCGTTCGATCGGACCGCCAGCACTTCGCGAGAGGTCCCGTCCAGGCTGCCGAGCATCACCGCTCCCCCTTCCGAGCTGTGGCTGGACAGGTAGAAGAACCGCCGGCCGTCGGGCAGAAACGACGGCCACGTGATCCGAATTTCCTTTTTTGCGGGATCGCGGCCAATCGCAGCCACCGCCGTACCGCCCGTCTCCGGGACGCGCATGATCGCCTCCCCCTCGACGGAGGCGAAGAGAATCTGCCCGTCGCCCCACGTGCCGGTCTGGCCGATGCCCTGCCGCACCTCGCAGATCGTCACCGGCGCGCCGCCTGTCAGGCCCACACGCTTCAGTTTGCCGGCCGCGAAAAACCCGAGCGATTTCCCGTCAGGGGACCAGAACATCGAGGTGCCGCCCTCGGTCCCCGGCACCATCGTGGCCGCTTCAGACGACAGGGCGCGGACCCATACCGACGGCGGGGCGTCGCCGATGCCGCCGGCAAAAGCCACCCGGTTGCCGTCAGGCGAAATGGCGAGCGTGAGCTGCTCGACGCCCAGGGCGAAGTAGGCGTCCGGGCCCATCGTCGGGATCGTGAATTTGACCGTCGCTCGGGCGGCGGAGCCGTCGCCAGCCGCCGCGGCGCGCGCGCGCCAGGCCAGACCGGCCGCGCCTACCGCCACCACCGCCGCGAGGGCGGCGATCGCCCACGGCAGCGCGGGCCCGCGGCCACGGGCAGGAGAGGACGCCAGCACGCGATCCCGATCGACCACTTCGCGCAGCTGCAGTGCGACGTCCTGCGCCGACTGCCAACGCCGGTCGGGATCCTTCTGAAGACAGGAGCGGATGACGCGGTCGAGGGACGGAGAGAGCGACAACGGCGGAGGATCGGCACTGAGGATCGCGGCGGCCACCGCCGCCGGACTGTCGGCGGCAAACGCGCGCCGCCCGGCCGCCATCTCGTAGAGCACGGCCCCGAGCGCGAACATGTCGCTCCGCGCGTCGGTCTCGCGGCCTTCGATCTGCTCGGGCGACATGTAGGGCAGTGTGCCGAGCACGGTCCCCGGCGACGTCACCGCCCCCGCCATCGTCGTGAACAGGGACCCGCCGGGCGCCACCTCGGGCGCGACGGCCTTGGCCAGCCCGAAATCGAGCAGCTTGACGCCCGAGCGCGTGAGCATCACGTTTGCGGGCTTGAGGTCGCGGTGCACGATTCGCAGCCGGTGCGCCGCTTCGAGGGCCACGGCGATCTCGCTGCCGAAGCGGATGACTTCGTCGAGCGGCAGCGCCCCGCGCGACAGACGCTGCGCGAGCGTCTCGCCGTCGAGGAATTCCATCACCAAGTATTCGAAAGGCTGGTCGGACCCGGAGTCTGACGCGATCGCGGTGCCGACATCGTGCACGGCGCAAATGTGGGGATGGCTGAGCGAGGCGATCACCCGCGCCTCGCGCTCGAACCGCTGACGGAGCTCCGGGTCGGCCGCGAGAATGCCGGGAAGGATCTTGACGGCGACGGTCCGTTCGAGGCGCGTGTCGCGCGCCATGTAGACCTCGCCCATGCCGCCCGCCCCGATGGCGCTGGTGATCTCGTAGGGGCCAAGACGGGTGCCTCTGATCA
>JBKJRJ010000380.1:0-5702 GCA_046594705.1 Vicinamibacterales bacterium | reverse complement strand
TGGGCTGTTGACGTCCCTCAACGAGACCGCCGGACGCGTGTCGATGCACGGCGTGCGGGAAGAGATCCTTCGCGCACAAGCGGACGCCGCCGGACTACCGCTGCGAACCATCCCGCTCCCCTGGCCGTGCACCAATGAGATCTACGAAGCGCGCCTCCGCGCGGCCGTCGCTGTCGCGGTGGCCGACGGCTTCACGCACGTCGCGTTCGGTGACCTCTTTCTCGAGGACGTGCGGAGGTATCGGGAGGATCGCCTGGCGGGAACGGGACTGACGGCGTTGTTCCCCCTGTGGGGGCTCCCCACGCCGCAGCTCGCGCGCGACATGATGGCGGGCGGCCTGCGGGCGCGGCTTGCCACGCTCGACCCGCGCGCCATGCCGAAGGAACTGATCGGCGAGGCATTCGACGAGGCGCTGCTGGCGAAGCTGCCGGCGACGGTGGACCCGTGCGGCGAGAACGGCGAGTTTCACACCTGTGTTACCGCTGGGCCGATGTTCTCAACGCCACTGACGGTTGAGCGCGGCGAGGTGGTCGAACGCGAGGGGTTCGTCTACGGAGATTTGACGTTGCGCTAGTCTAGGGTTAGCGCCCGGCGCTACTTACGCAGCGAAGACGACCGGCACGGGATTCGGAATCAACCCCTTTTCGAAGGCCTCGGTCATCAGGCGCTCGACGGCCAGGCGGCCGCGGTCGCCGTAGCCGAGGGTCAGGTCGTTCACGTACATCCCGACGAACTTGTCGGTCTTCTCCTTGTCGAGACCGCGCCCGAACTGCTGCGCGTAGTCGACGGCGTCCTCGCGGTGCGACAGCGCGTAGGCGATGCTGTCGTGGAGAAGCTTTGACACTTTCCTGATCATCTCCGGCCCGAGGTCGCGACGGATGATGTTGCCGCCGAGCGGCAGCGGCAGACCGCCGGTGCGCTCCGCCCACCATTCGCCCAGGTCCACGATCTTGCGCAGGCCGTTGTCGGCGTAGGTCAGCTGTCCTTCGTGGATCAACAAGCCGGCGTCGGCCTTGCCCTGCAGGACGAACTCCTCTATTTCGTCGAACGGGACGACGACGAACTCGAACTCCGGCTCGTAGAGCCGGAGGGCCAGGTAGGCAGTCGTCAGCTCGCCGGGGATCGCGATCTTGCGTCCCTTGACTTCGTTGTCTTTCTGGCCCCCGCCCTCGCCGCGAAGCGGACGGGCCGGGGTCTCGCCGAAGCCCCGGCTCGACCCTGCCGGGGCGGAGGCGGACACGACGATCGGGCCGTAGTTGTCGCCCATGCTGGCGCCGTGCGGCAGCAGGGCGTACTTGTCGGCGAGGTGGGCGTAGGCGTGAAACGAGACGGCGGTGACGTCGTACTTGCCGTCGAACGCCGCGCGGTTCAGCGTTTCGATGTCCGACAGAACCTGCTCGACCTCGATGCCACCAGTGTCGACGTTGTTACTGGCGAGGCCGTAGAACATGAACGCGTCGTCCGAGTCCGGGCTGTGCGCGACGGTGATGCGTGTAGCCATCAGGAAAGTGTAGTGCAACCGCACACGTGCCGGCTACAGGAGGAGGTCCCGAGCCATCACCGCGGCAAATCTTCCACCGTAAAGCGGCAACCACGAGAAACCGTCACCGCGCCACTGTTCCGCCTCGAGGCGGCAGGTCCCTTAAACGGCGATGGCCTGGCGCCGCAGCGCGGTGACCACGGTCGCCACGTGCTGCACGGCGAAGTCGATCTCTTCCGTGGTGGTGCTGCGGCCGAGGCCGAAACGGATCGACGCCCCGGCGCGCTGCGAGGTGGCGCCGATCGCCGTCAGCACGTGCGACGGCAGCTGGCTCCCCGACGAACAGGCCGAGCCGGTTGACACCGCGAGGTCGCCGAGCGCCATCAGCAGCGCTTCTCCCTCGATGCCGGCGAAGCTGACGTGGAGGTTGTGCGGCAGGCGGCATTCGAGCGAACCATTGACGCGCACGTCCTCGAGGCGCGCGCGGAGCCCCTCCAGCAGCCGATCGCGCAGCGAGCCCAGGCGGCGGCTGTCTCCGGCCATCTCGAGGCGGCCGATCTCGGCGGCGCGGCCGAGGCCGACAATGCCCGGGACGTTGAGGGTGCCGGAGCGCAGGCCGCCTTCCTGGCCACCACCCGCGACCTGGGGGGCGAGCTGCAGGCGCGGTTTCATGCGCCGCACGAACAGCGCCCCGCACCCCTTGGGGCCATAGAACTTGTGGGCGGTCAGCGACAGCAAATCGACGTTCATGGCGCCCACGTCGATCGGGATCTTGCCGGCCGCCTGCGCCGCGTCGGTGTGAAGCAGTGCGCCGTGTTGGTGGGCGATCGCGCCGATCTCGGCCAGCGGCTGGATGGTTCCGATCTCGTTGTTGGCGGCCATCACGCTCACGAGGATGGTGCGAGGCGTCATCACCGCGCGCAAGGCGTCGAGATCGACGACGCCCTCGGGGGTGACGCCGAGAATGGTGACCTCGAGCCCCGGGCCGCGAAACTGCTGACAGACGTCGAGCACCGACTTGTGTTCGGTCGCCACGGTGACGATGTGGTTGCCGGCGGAGCGCCTCGCCTCGACCGCCCCCTTGAGCGCCAGGTTGCTCGACTCGGTGGCGCCGCCGGTGAACGTGATTTCTCCCGCGCTGGCGTTGATCAGCGCGGCCACCTGCGTGCGGGCGGTGTCGGTGGCCTGTTTCGCGTCCCAGCCGAACGCATGCTGCTTGCTGTGAGGGTTGCCGAACCGCTCAGTGAAGAACGGCAGCATGGCCTCCAGCACGCGCGGGTCCACCGGGGTGGTGGCGTGGTAGTCGAGATAGACGGGCTTCACTGGATCGGTGAACGGACGGTCAGCGGTTGGCGCCGCGTGACAGCGACATCGGCATCACGGTCGGCTCGACGTAGGGCTGGTCCGTGGAAATCTCCGCGAGCGAGCAGGTGGCCAGCGCCGCGATGATGCGATCCTTGATGCGCCAGAGCGGGTCACGGACGTTGCACCGCGTGAACTGCTCGCACTGCTCATCGTCGGTCGAGCAGGCGGTGACGGTCAAGGGACCGTCGATCGCCTGGATGATGTCGGCGACGGAGATCGCGACGGTCGGTTTCGCGAGCGTGTAGCCGCCGCGCGTGCCCTGGTGCGACGTCAGCAGCCCGCTCCGGACCAGCCGCTGCAGCACCTTCGCCATCAGCTCAATCGGAATGCCGTACTGCTCGGCAATCTCGCGCGCGCTGGTCGAAGAGCCCTCGGATTCGCTCTTGATCGCGAGGTGCTTCATCGCCATCAGCGCGTAATCGGATTTTTTGGAGAGTCTCAGCATTACCACATCCCCAATTGCAGCTTCGCCACGTCCGACATCCGATCCTTCGTCCAGCCAGGCTCCCAGACGACGTCGACCTTCGCGTCGGTCACGCCCTCGACGCGCTTCGCCGCGTCGCGCACCTGGCCCGGCAGGATCTGCGCGGCAGGACACGCCGGCGCGGTCAGCGTCATGCGAATCGCGGCAACCCCCTCGGCGGTGACGAACACATCGTAGATCAACCCCAGCTCCCAGATGTCCACCGGGATCTCGGGGTCGAACACCGTCTTGATCGCGGCCTGCAGGCCCGCGCGCAGCGCTTCGGTCTTCGCCGGATCCGCGACCAGCGCGTCGGTTTCGTGACCGGCGTCTGGCGCGGGGGGCTGTTCTTGCGGAATCATGGGCACCAGTTTCATCTGCCTTCTGCCTTACTCCGTCGAGACCTTGGGCGTCTGCGCCATCGCGGCTTTCAAGGTGTGCCACGCCAGACTGGCGCATTTCACGCGGACCGGGAACTCGCGGACTCCCGCGAGCGACGAGAGCTTGCCCATGTCCTCGACCGGGCAGTCCGGCGGGGTCGTCACCATCCGGTGAAACCGGTGGAACAGGGCATCCACCTCGCCCACCGTGCGCCCCTTGACGGCGTCGGTCATCATCGACGCCGAGGCCTTCGAAATCGCGCACCCGGCGCCTTCAAAGGCCACGTCACTGACGACGCCGTGTTCCACCTTGAGGTAGAGCCGCAGCCGGTCGCCGCACAGCGGATTGTGGCCGTCGGCGGTGTGGCTGGCGCCCGGCAGCGCGTGGAAATTCCTCGGCCGCCGGTTGTGGTCGAGGATGACCTCCTGGTAGAGGTCGCTCAGCTCCGACATCAGGCGAACACCTCGCGCACCTTCACCAGCGCGCGGCCGAGCGCGTCGAGTTCCTCCCGCGTGTTGTAGATCGCCAGCGAGGCGCGCGCCGTGGCCGGCACGTTGAAGCGCTCCATCACCGGCTGCGCGCAATGGTGCCCGGTTCGAATGGCGATGCCCTCCCGATCGACGATCGTCCCGATGTCGTGCGGATGCACGTCGTCCATGACGAACGACAGGATGCTGGCCTTGTCGCGCGCGGTGCCGATGAGACGCACGCCGTCGATCGCCTGCAGCACGCGAGTGCCGTATGCCAAGAGGTCCCGCTCGTGCGCGCCGATGGCATCGAAGCCGACCGCGTCGATGTAGTCGAGCGCCGCATGCAGGCCGATGGCGCCCGCGATGTCAGGGGTGCCGGCCTCGAACTTGTAGGGCAGCACGTTCCAGGTGCTGCGCTCGAAGGTCACCGCACTGATCATGTCGCCGCCGCCCATGAAGGGGGGCATCGCCTCGAGATGGGCCTGTTGTCCGTAGAGCACGCCGATGCCGGTGGGGCCATAGAGCTTGTGGCCGGTGGCCACCAGAAAGTCGCAGTCGAGCGCCTGCACGTCCACGTGCATGTGGTAGGCGGCCTGTGAGGCGTCGATCAGGATCGGCACGCCCTTGGCCCGCGCCAGCCGCGCGATCTCCCGCGCCGGCGTCACCGTCCCGAGCGCGTTCGACATGTGGGTGATGGCAGCCATCTTCGTGCGTGGCGTCAGCAGCCGGTCGAACTCCTCCAGGATCAGGTCGCCGCGGTCGTCAATCGGCGCCACGGTCAGCGTCGCGCCGGTGGCCTCGCAGACGAGCTGCCAGGGCACGATGTTCGAGTGGTGCTCCATCGCCGAGATCAGCACCTCGTCGCCAGGCCCGAGACGCGCTTTTGCAAAGGTGAAGGCCACCAGGTTGATGCCTTCGGTGGCGTTGCGGGTGTAGATGATCTCCCGCACCGAGGCCGCGTTGAAATAGGCGCGGATGCGCTCCCGCGCCCCTTCGTAGGCGTCGGTTGCGCGCACACTCAGCTCGTGCACGCCACGGTGCACGTTGGCGTTGATCGTGGTGTAGTACGAGGTGATGGCGTCGAGCACGACCTGCGGCTTCTGGGTGGTCGCGGCGTTGTCCAGGTAGACGAGCGGCTTGCCGTTGACCGTGCGCGACAGGATCGGAAAGTCGGCGCGGACGCGCGCGATGTCGAAGACCGCCGGGGCGGTCCCCGCGATCATTTCCTGGCCCCGTCCACTTCCGCGAGGTCCTTCGCCAGCTGGTCGAACAGGGTGATCTCGAGCGCCGCGCGGAGCGGCTCCACCTGCACGCCGTCCAGCACCTGTGCCGCGAAGGCGTGGATCAACATGTCGCGCGCGTCGGCGTAGGGCAGGCCGCGGGCGCGCAGATAGAAGATCGCCTCGTCGTCGAGCTGTCCGATCGCCGCCCCGTGCGTGCACTTCACGTCGTCGGCGAAAATCTCGAGCTGCGGCTTGGTGTTGATAGTGGCGCCGTCGGTCAGCAGCAGCGCCCGGTTGGTCTGCTTGGCGTCGGTCTTCTG
>JBKJRJ010000165.1:0-11436 GCA_046594705.1 Vicinamibacterales bacterium | reverse complement strand
GCAGCGACCAGTCGGCATTCGTCGATGGTCGTGAGCGCGCGGATGATCACAGCAGGCTCCGCAGTTCGCGCAGCGACTGGATGACCGGGACCTCGGGCGGCTGGCCCTTCGACAACCCCGACCGCTCGACCAGCACTCCGCGCATGCCCAGCCGCAGCGCACCCGCGATGTCGTGCGGGACGCTGTCTCCCACCATCACCGACTCATTCGCCTGCACGCCGGCCCGCCGCAGCGCTTCCTCGAAGATGGACGGGTGCGGCTTCATAAAGCCGTGGTCCGACGATGAAATCGCCACCGAAAACAACCCGTCGAGTGCAAAGTGCTCCTCGAAGGTTTTCAGCGAGCGCTGGGTGTTCGAGATCAGGCCGATGGTGAATCCTTCGGCGTGCAGCGCTCGCAGCACCTCTGGCACTTCCTCGTAGAGAGAGAAGTGGTGGCAGGCCGACCAGGCGGCGTAGAGATCGCGGGCCGCCGCATGGGCTCCCGGTCCACTGCCCCCCATACCCTCGATGATCCGGCGCGTGTAGCCGATGAAGACCTCAGGATCGTAGGGGCCGCCGTCGGCGTGCAGCGTCGCGGACGCCGCCGCCACGGCCGCGTCGAACTGCGACGGGTCGGCGGTCACGCCATGCCGCGCGCACGCCTCGGCGTAGCCATGGCCCTGGAACGTCGGGCCAGGGTGGATCAGCGTGAAGTCGACGTCGAAGAAGACGGCTTTGGTCATCACGATGACGGGTCTACGAGGCCCGGCCTGGACATACGGAAGGCCGGAGCGCGCTCACGGTTGCACCCGCGCGAAGGCGGGACCGGCGACGGCAACGCAGGCGCGCTCGGGGTGAAGCACGGCCGCCGCGGCGGCGTTGACATCCTCGAGCGTGACAGCCCGGAGCAGGCCCGGCAGGCGGCGATCGTAGTCGAGGCCCAGGCCGAAGAACTCCGCCGTCTGAAGGAAGGTGGCGATGCTCTGGTTGGTCTCGAGCAGGCGCGGGATCGAGCCGATCAGGAACTGCAGCGTTTCGGCCAATTCGCGCTCGGTCGCACCGTCGCGGCCGAGCGACCCGACCTCTGCGTCAATCGCCGCGACTGCCCGCTCGACGTTTGCCGGGTCGACGCCCGCGCGGATGACCAGCGGGCCCGGGCCCAGGCTGGGATCGAACGAGCTGAACGCGTAGTAGGCCATGCCCTGTCGCTCGCGAATGTTTTCGGCCAGCCGTCCGCCCAGACCGAACTGCCCGAGGATGTTGTTCATCACCCAGTGATGGCAGTAGGTCGGATCCAGCCGGCTGATGCTGGTGAACCCGTAGGCGATGTCCGACTGCGACTTGTCGGCCATCTCGATCATCACCTGCTGCCGTCCCGGCGGACGAGCGACGCGCGGCACATCGCGCTGCGGCGCCGCCACGGTCGTCCAGCCCTCGAAGGCGGCCGCCACCTGCGCCACCGTCTCGGCGGTGCGCACGTTCCCGACAATCACCACGAACAGCTCCGCCGGGGCGAACTGCGACGCATGGTAGGCGGTCAGATCCTCACGCCGGAATCGCTCCACGCTCTCGCTCGTCCCCTTCGCCGGCCGGCCGTAGGGATGGGGCGCGGGATACAACAAGGCCTGGAGCGCCTCGCTGGCGCGCACCCCCGGATTGTCCATGTCCTGCCGGATCGCGTTGAGCGTCTCGTGACGGCGTTTCTCGATCTCCTCGGCCGGGAACACCGGGTTGCGCGCGACGTCCGCCACCACCGCCAGGACATCCGCGAAGTCCTCGGCCAGACAGGTGCACGACAGCGTGACGACGTGCCGGTTCGTCGCGGTCCTGAGCGCGACGCCGCGATCGTCGAGCGCCTCCGCAATCGCATCCGCCGATCGCGTCGTCGTACCGCGATCGATGACGCGCGAGAGGAAAAACGCCAGGCCCGGCAGTTCATCCGGCTCGTTGAGGCTGCCTGCGCGGAAGGACATCGTAATGGTCACCGCCGGCGAGAACGCGGTTTCCTGCACGATGACGACGGCGCCGTTGGGCAGGACCTGGCGCGCCGGCGACAGTCCGCTGGCCGCCGGAGTCATGGCTTGTGCTCCAGCGGCCGGAACCATCCGACGGTCCGCCGGTCGTTCGAGAGCCGGCGGGCGGCGGCAGCCGCGACCTGCGCTGGCGTGACGGCGAGGACACGCGAGACCAGGGTCTCGAAATAGCCGGGGCCGGTCACGGTCTCGAAGTAGCCGAGCTGATGCGCAATGTTGGTGACGCTGTCAGCGTCGAACACCAGCCGGGCGCGCAGCTGGCGTTTGGCCCGCGCGACTTCATCCTCGGTCAGCCCTGCGGTCCGGACCCGATCGATCTCACCCGCCGCCGCATCCTCGAGGGCGGCGAGCGGCACGCCCTCCATCGCCGTCAGCGACACGCTGTAGAGAAAAGGCTCGCGGGTCGGCAGGATGGCGCCGGCAACAGCGGACGCGAGGCCGCGTTCCACCAGCGCGGTATACAGCCGCGCCCGGCGCTGGGGCGGCACGCCCCGGAAACTGGACCAGAGGTTCAACCCCTTGGCGCCGGTCAGCGCCGCATCGAGCACGAGCATCGGGAAGAAATCGGGGTCGGTCGCGGCGGGTGCGTGCCAGGCAAACTTGAGATACGCGGTGGTGCCCTCGCGCTCGAGCAGCACTCGGCGCTCGCCGATCTGCAGCGGCTCCGCGGGACGGCGCTGCACCGGCGGCGGCGTCCCGGCAATGCCGCCGAAGTGCTTCTCCGCGCGCCGCAGCACGTCGTCCGTGTCCACGTCGCCGGCGATGACCAGCGTCGCGTTGCCGGGAACATAGTGGGCGCGGTAGTGGCCGAACAGGTCGTCGCGGGTCATCGACCGCAGATCGTCGATCCACCCGATCGTGGGATGCCGGTAGGCGTGGGCGCGGAAGGCCGTCGCGGTGACCTCGGTGTCGAGCAGCTGATCGGGATCGTTCTCGCCGCCCTGCAACTCGGAGATAATCACGGTCCGCTCCGACTCGCAGTCGTCCGGCTCGTAGAGCCCGCGTGCCATCCGCTCGGCTTCGATGAACAGGAGCGTGTCGAGGGCGTCGGTGCCCGCCGTCTCCAGGTAAGTGGTCTGGTCGAGCCAGGTGTAGCCGTTCCAGGTTCCGCCGAACCGCTCGACAATGCCCTTCATGTCGTCGCGGGGGATGTTCTCGGTTCCCTTGAAATTCATGTGCTCGACCCAATGCGATACCCCGGTCTGGCCCGGCCGTTCGTCGCCGGACCCCACCCGATACCAACACCAGACCGATACCAGGGGAGCGGTGTGTAGCTCCTGGATGAGAATCCTCAGCCCGTTATCGAGGTTTATGGAGCGCACACTGGGAATTATATAGGCCTGACTCTGGCGCAGCCTTTGCAGTGTCTATGACTGATATCAGGGAAAGCTCGACAATAGATACTTTATGGAGAGAAAACACATGTTGAAACGCACGGTTCTTAGCGCGTTCTGCGCCACGGCTCTGATGTTCACCGGCGCCGTCTACGCTCAGGACAGCGCAACTCTTACGCTGCGCTCCGGCGAGAAGATCAGCGGACAGCTTGTCGACCTCGGCGGCGTTGGCTACACGGTGCGCGTCAACGGGACCGAACGACAGATTCCGCAAAACGATGTCTCCGTCATCGACTTTTCGGGCGGGACGATGAGCGACGCCGACTGGGCGAAGTTCACCGGCACCTCCCAGATCGTCATGCGGAACGGCCAGACGATGGACGGATCCCTGTATGACATCGGCGGCACCAGCCCGCTGCGCCTGACGATTCGAACCGGCAACGGCGAGCGTGAAATCGCGTCGAACGAAGTGGCGCGCATCGTGTTCTCGCGTCCCGCGAATGCCGTCGCCGCCACCACCGGCGCCGCGATCGCCGACACGGCCTCGGTTGCGGGCGCTGTGACCGTCCAGGCGAACCAGCCCTGGACCACGACCGGCGTCACGGTCAAAAAGGGCCAGAGGATCAACTTGGCGACAACCGGCCAGGTGCAGCTGAGCGACGACGCCAACGACGTCGCGGACGCCAACGGAGCCAAGAACGGCCGGATGGCCACGGGCGGCGCGCTGCGCGTTCCCGCCGGTGCGCTGATCGGAAAGATCGGCCCGAACGGCACCCCGTTCGGCGTCGGCGGGCAGACCTCCATCGTTGCGCCGGCCGCCGGCGTGCTCTTCCTGGGAGTCAACGACGATGGGTTTGGCGACAACAAGGGCAACTACCAGGTTGTGATTCGGTAAGTCGAAGCGGACCCTGGGATTGGTCTGCGGGCCGGCCGCCTTCGGGCGACCGGCCTTTTTTGCGTACAATTGGCAGATACGCATGGCCGATTGGAAAGACTCCCTCAACCTGCCCCGCACGGGGTTCCCGATGAAGGCAAACCTGCCGACCACCGAGCCTGAGACGCTCGCCCGGTGGCAGGCGATGGATCTGTACGGGAAGATTCAGGCCGCACGGAAGGGCCGGACCAAGTTCGTCCTCCACGACGGTCCCCCCTACGCGAACGGGCAGATCCACCTCGGCACGGCGCTCAACAAGCTGTTGAAGGACTTCGTCGTGAAGTCCCGGTCGATGGCGGGGTTTGACGCGCCTTACGTCCCCGGCTACGACTGTCACGGGCTGCCGATCGAACTGAAGGTCGATCGGGAGCTCGGGCCGAAGAAGCGCGAGATGAGCGTGGCGGATTTCCGCCGCGCCTGCCGCGCCTATGCCGAGCGCTACATCGGCGTGATGACCGAGGAGTTCAAGCGCCTTGGCATCATGGGCGACTGGGACCATCCCTACCTCACGATGAACTTCAAGTATCAGGCGACGATCGCGCGCGCGCTGGGCAAGTTCGTCGAGAAGGGGCTGGTCTACAAGGGCAAGAAGCCGGTGCACTGGTGCATCCATTGCCGGACCGCGCTCGCGGAGGCCGAGGTCGAGTACGAAGAGCACGCCTCCCCCTCCATCTACGTGGAGTTCTCACTGTCGCCGGAGAGCAGCGACGAACTGTCACGCCGCATTCCCGAGCTGAAGGGCCGCGACGTCTCGGTCCTGATCTGGACGACGACACCCTGGACCATTCCGTCGAACCTGGCGATCGCGTTCCACCCGGAGTTCGACTACGCGGCCTACGAAGTGGGGAGCCGCACCGTGATCGTGGCCGAAGCTTTGGCGCCGAAGGTGGCGGACGTCGCCGGGTTGACGTTCGGCGACCCGGTGGCGCGGTTCAAGGGTGCGCAGCTGGAGCACATCCGCTTCGTGCATCCGCTCTACGCGCGAATTTCGCTGGGGGTGCTGGGCGACTACGTGACGCTCGACGCCGGCACCGGCGCCGTGCATACCGCGCCTGGGCATGGATCGGACGACTTCACCACCGGCGTGCGGTACGGCCTCGACATTTATGCGCCGCTGGGGCCCGGCGGGCATTTTCTCGAGACGGTCGAGATGTTCGGGGGGCAGCGCGTGTTCGACGCCAACCCGAACGTGGAAGCGGCGCTCAAGGAGCGCGGACGGCTGTGGCACCGCCAGACGTTCACGCACCAGTATCCCCACTGCTGGCGCTGCCACAACCCGGTGATCTTCCTGGCGACTTCGCAGTGGTTCATCCGGATGGACGGCGAAGGGGTCGTGGGCCCGGACAAGAAGCCGCTGCGGCAGGCGGCGCTCGAGGCGATCGAAGCCGACGTCACCTGGATCCCCGCCTGGGGACGCGAGCGTATCCACAACATGCTGGTGAACCGCCCCGACTGGTGCATCTCGCGCCAGCGCGCCTGGGGCGTGCCCATCCCCGCGGTCGACTGCGCCAAGTGCGGCGAGGCGATCCTCACCCCCGCGCTGGTGGAGCGCGCGGCGTCGGTGTTCGACGAGTACGGCGCCGACGCATGGTACGAACGCCCGATCGAGGAATTTATTCCGCCGGGGCTGGCGTGCCCGTCGTGCGCGGGCACCGCGTTCGAGCGCGAGCGCGACATCCTCGACGTGTGGTTCGACTCCGGCTCCAGTCACGAAGCGGTGCTGCCCTTCCGGGAGGAGCTCACCTGGCCGGCCGACCTTTACCTGGAGGGCAGCGACCAGCATCGCGGCTGGTTCCAGAGCTCGCTGCTCGTGGGCCTCGGCACGCGCGGGCGCCCGCCGTTCCGGCAGGTGCTGACGCACGGGTTCCTGATCGACGTGGACGGGCGCAAGATGTCGAAGTCGCTCGGCAACGTCATCCAGCCACAGGCCGTGATCAAGGAGAGCGGCGCGGAGATCCTCCGCCTGTGGGTCGCCATGAGCGACTTCCGCGAAGAGCTGCGCGTCGGCAAGCAGATCCTGCAGCGCGTCATCGAGGCCTACCGGAAGTTCCGCAATACGCTGCGCTACCTGGTGTCGAACCTCTACGACTTCGACCCGGCGGCGGATCGGCTGCCGCTCGAACGGATGCACGAGGTCGATCGATTCATCCTGTCGCGCTACGGCGCGGCGGCGTCCTCGGTGCTGCGCGGTTACGAGCACTACGACTACCCGGGCATCTTCCAGACGGTGAATCAGTTCCTCACCGTGGACCTCAGCGCGTTCTACGCCGATGTGTCGAAGGATCGCCTCTATACGTTCGCGGCAGGCTCAGCCGAGCGGCGCTCGGCGCAAACCGCGATGTTCATCATGGCCGACGGGCTGGCGCGGCTGCTGGCCCCGATCCTTCCCGTCACGGCCGACGAATTGTGGCGGCAGATCGGCGGCCGGCGGGAGGAATCGGTGCATCTCGCGGAATTCCCGCGTGACGTCGAGACGCTCGTCGACCCCGCGCTGGACGCGCGCTGGACGCGGCTGCGGGAGGTACGCGACACGGTCAACGGCGCCCTCGAGACCGCGCGCCAGGAAAAACTGATCGGCACGTCGCTCGCCGCGCACGTGGCGCTGAGCGCCGGCGGCGAGACGGCCACCCTGCTGACACAGTACCAAGCCGACCTGCCGCTGCTGTTTATCGTGTCGCAGGTCGCGCTGGATGCCGCCGGGCCCGACGGGGTCAGCGTGTCGGTGTCCAGGGCCGAAGGGGATAAGTGTGAGCGCTGCTGGCGGGTGCTGCCGGAAATCTCCCGCAGCGCCGGCACCGACGGCCTGTGCAGCCGCTGCATCGGCGCGCTGCCGGCCGGCCCCCCGACGTCACGTGGGGCAGGCAACGGCGGACGGGAGGTCGCGTGAATCCGGAGGAGGGCACGCCGCCGGCGAGGTCGGCCGCCCCGGATCCGCCGCCGGCGGCCCCGGTGACACCCGCGGAGCCGACCGCTCCCGATGTGCTCCGGACCGAGCGGCGTCCGCTCGTCAGCCCGCTCGAGCTGATCGGGATCGGCACGATCGTCGTGATCGACCAGATCACCAAGTTCGTGGTCAAGTCCACCATCCCGCTCTACTCCAAGCACGTCATCATCCCCAACCTGCTCGATTTCACCCATGTGCAGAACACCGGCGCCGCGTTCGGCCTGCTGAATGCCGCGGACTTCCCTTACAAGTCGGCCGTCATGATCGGCATCGCGATGCTGGCGCTGGTGGCGATCTCGGTTTACGCGCGTCAGCTCGGCACGGAGGAGCCGTTGTCGCGTTACGGGCTCGCCTTCATTCTCGGGGGGGCCTTCGGGAACCTGATCGACCGGGCCATCGCGGGCTACGTCGTGGACTTCGTCGACGTCTACTGGGGAGAGGTTCATTTCTGGGCCTTCAACGTCGCCGATGCCGCCATCACCATCGGGGCCATCCTGGTGCTGCTCGAGATGATGGGAGTCGGACGCCGCCATGTACCCCGTCCTGTTTGACCTCGGCGGCTTCACCATCTACGCCTACGGGGTGCTGCTCGCCTCGGCGTACCTGCTGGGCCTGCAGTTCGCGCTGGTGCGGGCGCGACGCCGCGGCCTCGACGGCCAGCGCGTCATGGACCTCGGGATCTGGATCATCATCAGCGCGCTGGTCGGCGCCAAGCTGCTGCTGCTGATCGTCGACTTCAAGCAGTTCACGCAGAATCCCCGCGACCTGCTCGGGCTCGCGCGCTCGGGAGGGGTGTTCTACGGCGGCCTGATCGCGGCGGTGGCGGTGGCGCTCGTCTACCTGCGGCGGCACAAGCTGCCGCTGTGGACGACCACCGATGTCTTTGCCCCGGGCATCGCCCTCGGCCACGTGGTGGGGCGCCTCGGCTGCCTGATGGCGGGCTGCTGTTTCGGCCGGCCCACGTCGGTGCCCTGGGCCATCACCTTCACCGATCCGGCGGCGATGGCGAACGTGGGCACGCCGCTCGGTGTGCCGCTCCATCCCACGCAGCTGTACGAGGCCGGGGCCGAGGCGCTCATCCTGCTCTTCCTCCTGGCGTTCGAGCGGCGCGGGCGGCCGTTTCCGGGACGTACGTTCTGGAGCTACCTGCTGCTCTACGGGGTTTCGCGCTTCGTCATCGAGTTCTATCGGGGCGACAGCCGGGGTATGGTGTTCGATGTGCTGTCGACGTCGCAGTTCGTCTCCGTCATCCTGGTTCCGGTCTCGATCGTGATGCTCGTCGTGCTGAGCCGGCGCCCGGATCCGACGCGGCATGCGGCGGCGCAACGGGCGGCGGCGTGAGCGAGGACCGCTCGGAACACCGCGAGGTCGAGGTCGCCATCGAATTCGACGGCGTCCGCCTGGACAGCTTTCTCGCAGCCCTGCTTCCCGATCGATCGCGCTCGCAGCTGGCCAAACTGATCAAGGAAGGCCTCGTGACGGGGCCGATCGCGGGCATGCGCGCGAGCACCCCGGTCAAGGCCGGCCAGACGTTCGGCATCACGCTGCCGGAAGCCGGACCCGCCATCGCGGTGGCGCAGGACCTGCCCCTCACCATCCTCTACCAGGACGCCGACCTCGTGGTGATCGACAAGGCGGCGGGGATGGTGGTACACCCGGCCGCCGGCCACAGTGACGGGACCGTGGTGAACGCGCTGCTCCACCATGTCGACGACCTGAGCGGCGTCGGTGGCCAGATGCGGCCCGGTATCGTGCACCGCCTGGACCGCGGCACCTCGGGCGTGATGGTGGTCGCGAAGAACGACATCGCCCACCAGGAGCTCTCGCGGCAGTTCCACGATCGCGAAGTCGAGAAGGAATACTTCGCGCTCGTGTGGGGGACGGTGCACGCGGGGAAGCGCATCGACGCGCCAATCGGGCGCGACCCCAACGATCGGCAGAAGATGTCGACCCGGGCACGCCGGTCGAGGAGCGCCGTCACGCGCGTGACGAAGGCCGAGTACTTCCGCGGCGTCACCCTGATCCAGGTGGCCATCGCCACCGGGCGCACGCATCAGATCCGCGTACACCTCAACGCGATCGGCCACCCCATCGTCGGCGACCCGACCTACGGCGGGGTTCGGCGCCACGTACCGAACGACATCCGCGCGGTGCAGCGCCTCGAACGGCCGTTCCTTCACGCCTGGAGACTGGTCTTCACCCATCCCACGGACGGACGCCGCCTGGAATTCGAGTCGCCGGTGCCGGCCGACCTGCAGGGCGTGATCGACGCGATCAGAGAGAAGCAGAAGGACCCCGACGCCGGGATCGAGGAGTAGAGCCGGCGGAGACGGTCGGAGATGGAGGCTCGGGGTTGCAGAGGCGGGGACGGCGGAGGGGACGGAGAGAACGGAACACCCCTCACAGCGGAGACACGGGGACACGGGGACGAACGGAGCTGCCGCCGCTGGGGCACACTGCAGCGATACGGGTCCACCCAGGCCGGCCCTCGGCCGGCCGCTGAAGGGTGGGGGTGATCAGAAACACGAGCCACTTTTGATCGCGCGTGGTTCGTGTTTCCGATCACCCCCGCCCTTCCGCCGCGCGAAGCGCGGCTCGGGTGGACCGCGAGCCGGGACAGTAAGGCCTGCCCCAGGCGAGCCGTGCAGCGCGACGGGCAACCGCAGGCTGTGGCGGTCGCCGTCAGTTTCGGCGAGATCGGTCGACACCGGCGAGCGTTGGCGCGGCTCGGGTGGACCGGAGCCGCCCAGCGATACGGGTCCACCCTGGCCGGCCCTCGGCCGGCCGCTGAAGGGTGGGGGTGACCGGAAACACGAGCCCCTTTTGATCGCGGGTGGTTCGTGTTTCCGATCACCCCCGCCCTTCCGCCGCGCGAAGCGCGGCTCGGGTGGACCGCACGATGCCTGGACAGCCCCGTTCGCCTCTGCGCCTTCGTGCCTCCGCTGTGAGGGTTGTGCCGTTCACTCCGTAAGCTCTGAGTCTCCGCCTCTGTCACTCCGAACCCTCCGACACTCCGATTTCTCTGGTTACAGGAGCCACGCCCGTGTCTGATGCCGAAAAGCTCGCGTCGCAGGAAGTGTTCAAGGGCACGGTCTTCTCGGTCGATCGCGACCGCGTGAAGATGCCCAACGAGCGCACCGTCACGGTGGACGTGGTACGGCACGCCCGCTCGGTCGTGCTGGTGCCGGTGCCGGAACCCGGCAAGGTGATCCTGGTCCGGCAGTACCGCTACGCGGTGAACGCGTTCCTGTGGGAGCTTCCCGCCGGCAGCGTGGACGAGGGGGAGTCGCCCGAGCAGGCGGCGCGGCGCGAATGCCACGAGGAAATCGGGCTCGTCCCGTCCACCATGGTCCGGCTCAGTGCGCTCTATCCGACGCCGGGCTACTGCGACGAGGAGATGGTCTTCTTCCGGCTCTCGGGCCTCGAGGAGGCGGCCGAACCGGCGGCCCTCGACGAAGACGAGGACATCGAAGTCCGGGTGTTCGACCTGCGCGACGCGCGCGAGATGGTCCGTCGGGGAGAAATCCGGGACATGAAGACGCTGGCCGGCCTGACGCTTATCTGAGACGACGGACGTTCAGGAGCGGTCTCATCCCGCGGCGCCGCGCGTCATCATGGCCTCGATGGTGGAGGTGTGGATGTCGACGGTGTCCTCGACATCACCTGCGTAGCCGCCCGCCAGCACCGTCACGACCGGCAACCCCGCGGCGTGAGCGGTGTCGAGCACCAGCCGATCGCGGGCAGAGAGGCCGGCCTTCGTCAGCTTCAGGCCGCCGAGCCGATCGCCTTCGAACGGGTCGGCGCCGGCCAGGTAGACGACGATCTCCGGCCGGCTCGCGACGACTCGCGGCAGTGCCCCCGCCAGCGCCTCCAGGTACCGCTCGTCGCCCGCCGCGTCCTCGAGCCCGATGTCCAGGTCGCCGCGAGGCTTGAAGTAGGGGTAGTTCTGTTGCTGGTGGATCGAGAAGGTGAAGACGTCCGGGTCGCGCTCGAAGATCAGCGCGGTGCCGTTGCCATGGTGCACGTCACAGTCCACGATCGCGGCACGCCGCAGGCCGCGATCGCGTTGCAGCACCCGGAGGGCGACCGCGACGTCGTTCAGGGGACAGAAGCCTTCGCCGTGATTCGCGAACGCATGGTGCAGGCCCCCGCCGAGATGTGCGGCGCACCCGTCCGCCAGTGCGGCCGCCGCCGCGCCGCAGGTGCCGCC
>JBKJRJ010000555.1:0-5766 GCA_046594705.1 Vicinamibacterales bacterium | reverse complement strand
GGGAAGAAGTCCGGGCCGTTGCCGGACGGCCGGTTTGGCGACCACCAGTGCCCGCTCGTCAGCGCGAACTTGAACGGGATGTAGTCGAGCCGATAACGGTTCCAGGGTCTTCCCGGGGCCGGATCGACGCGCTCGTAGTACGGACCCGCCAAGATTCGGTTCGCCACGCCAGGAGCAGACTGATCCTCCAGGAAAGACACCGACGAGGCCATCGCCGCCATGACGCAGCCGATTGCCGCGCACGCGATCAGATTGCGGGGCCTCCACGGGACGACCGGGACGGCCAGCGGCAGCAGGAGCAACGGGACGAGCGGCACGAGGTGCCGCGGACCGTGCGCATAGCCTCCTTCCGGAAACAGATAGCAGGCGTAGAAAAAGAGGGCCGATAACGTCGCGACCGCCAGGCCGGCCGCCAGCGCACGCTCGCGGCGCCAGCACGCGGGGAGCGCCAGCACGCCGAGCAGCGTCGCCGGCGCCCAGACGAACAGGGACTTCCCCGGCGTCAACAGCTGCACGAACAGCCCGCGTGGCACGTCCTCGAGCGTGAACGATCGCGCGGGTGGCTCGGGAATCATCGCGGCGAGGTTGTAGCCGAAGTCGAGCGGATGCCCGAACCGGTAGAGGTTCCACCCGATGTGCACGGCCGTCCCGAGCGCGCAAGCCACGGCCAGGACAATCGCCACGCCCATGCGCGTGCGCGCAGAAGCGCGCTGCTCGAGGAGCGTGGCGATGACGAACGCGGGCGCGATGACAATCGCCGTCGGCTTGGTCAGAATGGCCGCGGCCAGCAGGACACCGGCGGAGAAAACCCGAAGGCGACCGTCCCGATCCGGATCCCGCGCCTCGAGCAGCAGGGCGACCGTCCAGGAGAACGCCGCCGCCAGCCAGGCTTCCGAATAGAGCGTCGTCCCGTAGGCCCACAGCAGGGTGGCGCCGCCGAGAGTCAACGACAACAGGACCGCGCGCCCGCCCGGCGCGCCGAGGGCCCGGCACGCGCGATTGAATCCGGCGACGGCGAGGGCCGCGGCGAACGCCGTCGCGAACGTCGTGAGGCCACCGACGAGCACCTCCCAGGCGATGCCCTCGGGCAGTGGCGCGCGCGGGACGCCGGCGAGCCGCGCGACCGCGCGTCCGGCGAGGTGAAACGGGGCGATGAGAAACGCGACGCCGGGACCGTAAGGCGCGTAGGGCCGCCCGTCGGCGCCGAACTTGCCGAAGAAGATCGGCTGGCCGTCCTGCGTGATGGCGAGAGTCTGCGGGACCGAGAGGTCACCGGCGTCGGCCAGGTGCGAGGCCTGGAAGTAGACCTCGAATTCGTCGGGGACCCGGAAGGGGTTCCCGGAGGAGGTCAGGGCATACAGCGCGAAGAAACACCAGAAGAGGCGGATCCCCGGCCGTCCCCGGGTCATGCCGGTGGTGTCGCGGTCTTGCGCGGCGGGTTGAAGAACGGCGTCTTCACCACGGTCGCGCGGACACGGTGGCGCACCGCTTCGACGGTCATTTCGAACTGCAGCTCGGTACCCGCCGCGAAATGCGGCCGGTCGACCGACGCGAGGGCAATCATCCGCTTGAGCACCGGCGACCAGGTGGTCGATGTCGCTTTGCCGACCTGGCGGCCGTTGCGGTACACCGGCGTCGCCACGCGTGACGCCGTCGCCGCGACGGCGGGCGCGAGGCCGGCGGCGTCGTAGAGCGTTTCCACTTCGTTCCAGTCGATCTCGAGGCCGACGATCTGCCGCGCGGGGCCGCGCGCCGCCTCCGCGCGCAGTGCGCGCTGGCCGATGAAGCGACTCTTGTCGGCGCTGACCAGGCGCCCCATCCCGAGCTCGTAGGGCGTGTACATCTGCGATGCAATCATCGCCTTGCGGCTGCTGAAGAAGTCCACCTCGGTCAGCAACAACCCCGCTTCGATCCGCGCCACGTCGAGCGCCAGCATGCCGGCGGGCTTGATGTCGAACGGGCGTCCGCCCTGCATCAGCGCGTCCCAGACGTCGAGCGCCCGCGCGGCCGGCATCCAGATCTCGTAGCCGAGATCGCCGGTGTAGCCGGTGCGCGAAATGTCCACCGCCACCCCGGCGATGCTGCCGCTCGTCACGCGGAAGTACTTCAGCGGCTCGAGATCAACCTGTGCGACCGCACCGAGGAGGCGGGCGGAAGTGGGTCCTTGCAACGCGACCGCGGCGATCTCCTCGGAGACGTCCTCGATCTGGACCTTCATGCCCTCGGCGTTCTGCCGGAACCACCGCAGGCTGGGGTCCGCCGCCGTCCAGCGGAACGTCTGGTCCGCCAGCCGCGACACGGTCCCGTCGTCAATGACCTTGCCGTGCTCGTCGCACCACGGCGTGTAGAAGACCTGGCCGACCATCATCTTCGAGACATCGCGGGTAATCAGGCGATCCACCAGGCGCGAGGCGTCCGGGCCGGTCACCAGGTATTTGAAGAGCGGCGAGACGTCGATCAACGCTGCGGCGTTGCGGATCGCGTTGTATTCGTGCTCGTGGTGGCTCTCGTAGGCACTGACCGTGTAATACCCCGCCCACTCGCGGTAGTTCAGGCTCTCGCACAGGGGGAAGGTGCGGTCGTGCAGGGGGGTTCCGATCGGCATGGCTGCATTATAATGAGGGACTTCATGCTTTCGACGGCGCCCGCCGCCCGCCTGCACGCCCTGCTGCTCGAGAACCAAACCCGCTCCGCGGGCCTGTCGTAGATCGACTTCCCGCTTCCAGCTTTCAGCTCTCAGCTTTCGGCTCTCCGGTGCGGCGGGGTTTTGTATGTCCAATTACGACGTCATCGTGGTCGGCGGCGGCCATAACGGCCTGGTCAGCGCGGCGTATCTCGCCCGCGCGGGGCGCAAGGTGCTCGTGCTCGAGCGCCGGCATGTGCTCGGCGGCGCCGCCGTCACGGAAGAAATTTACCCGGGCTTCAAGTACTCGGTCTGCTCCTACGTCGTCTCGTTGTTGCGGCCGGAGATCATCCGCGACCTCGATCTGCCCCGCCACGGCCTCGAGATTCTGCCGCTCGACGGCACCTTCACCCCGATGCCGAGCGGCGATTACCTGTGGCGCGTCAACGACCATGGCAGGACACGGCGGGAGATTGCGCGTCATTCGAAGGTAGACGCGGAAGCCTACGAGGAGTACGGCAAGGCGATGATCGAGATGGGGCGCTTCGTGAAGCCCATCCTCAACATGACGCCGCCCGATCCGACCTCGCTGAACCCGCGCGGGCTGATGGACCTCGCCTTCCTCGGCCGCCGCTTCCGGGCGCTGTCGGACCGGGACAAGTACAACCAGGTCCAGCTGATGACGATGAGCGCGGTCGATTTCCTCGACCAGTGGTTCGAAACCGACGTGCTCAAGGCGACGATGTCGGCATCAGGCATCATCGGGACGTTCCTGGGCGTCCGCTCTCCCGGCACCGCCTACGTCCTCCTGCACCACTACATGGGAGAGATTGACGGCGCGTTCCGGTCGTGGGGACTGTCGCGCGGCGGCACCGGCGCGATCTCGGAGTCGATCGCCGCGGCCGCACGCGAAGCCGGGGTCGAGATCCGCACCGACACGCCGGTGTCACGGATTCTGGTCAAGGACGGCGCCGCGGTAGGGGTGGTGCTCGAGAACGGCAACTACTACACGGCCGACGTCGTGGCCTCGAGCCTCGACCCTCGGCAGACCTTCTCGAAGCTGGTGGGTGAAGACAACCTGCCGCCCGAATTCGTCGAGGACGTCAGGCGCTACAAATACCGCGGATCGTCGGGCAAGGTGAACATGGCGCTCGACGCGCTGCCTGAGTTCACCTGCCTGCCGGGCTCGGGCCATCACCTGCGCGGCGCCATGTCGATCTCCCCCAGCGTGGAATACATGGAGCGCGCGTATGACGAGGCCAAGTACGGCCGCTACTCGCGCGAGCCGTACATCGACATCGTGATTCCGAGCCTGACCGATCCGTCGGTGGCGCCGCCCGGCAAGCACGTCATGTCGTGCTTCGTTCAGTACGCGCCGTATCACCTCAAGGAAGAGGGTGGCTGGGACGCCCATCGCGAAGCGTTCGGCGACACCGTCGTCAACACCATTGCGAAGTACGCGCCGAACATCAAGGACATCATCCTGCACCGGCAGGTGCTGACGCCGCTCGACATCGAGCGCGACTTCGGGCTGTCCGAGGGGAATATCTTCCAGGGGGAGCTGACCCTGGAGCAGCTGTTCTTCCTGCGCCCGGCGCCGGGATGGGCGCAGTACAAGACGCCCCTGCAGGGCCTCTACATGTGCGGGTCGGCGACCCATCCCGGCGGCGGCATCATGGGCGCGCCCGGTCGCAACGCCGCCATGCGCATCATCAAAGAGACGAGCAAGAAGTAGCCATGGCTGACACCGTCATCATCGGTGCTGGACACAACGCGCTCGTTACGGCCTTCTATCTGGCGAAGGCCGGACGCCAGCCGATCGTCCTCGAGCGCCGGCACGTCGTCGGCGGCGCCGCCACCAGCGAAGAGTTCGCGCCCGGCTACCGGAGCGCCACGCTGGCGCACACGCTCGGGCCGCTGCGCCCGTCGATCGTGCGTGACATGCAGCTCGAGCGCCGCGGCGTGACGTTCGTTCACCCGGATCCGCGGCTGGTGGCGATGGCGCCGGACGGCCGGGCGCTGGTCTTCTCCACCGACCCGGGGCGGACGGCGGAGGCGATCAGGCCGTTCTCCGCGAAGGATGCCACGCGCTACCCCGAGTTCTGCGCCACCTTCTCCAGGATTGGCGGGTTCCTGTCCGACCTGCTGGCGATGACACCGCCCTCGATCGATGCGCCATCCGCGGGCGCGGTCTGGGAACTGCTGAAGGCGGGTCGCAAATTCCGGGCGCTCGGGAAACGCGAGTCGTTCGCGCTGCTGCGCTGGGGCCCGATGGCGGTCGCGGACCTCGTGGCGGAATGGTTCGAGACCGATCTCCTCCAGGCCAGCGTGGCCGCCCGGGCGATTCATGGCACCGCCATGGGGCCCTGGTCGGCCGGCACCGGCGCGATCCTGCTGCTTGGCGCCGCCATCGATCCCGCGCCGGGAGGCAGCAGTGTCTCGGCGGTAGGTGGCCCCGGCGCGGTGACCCGCGCCATGGCCGAAGCGGCGCGCGAGGCCGGGGCCGACATCCGCACGGGCGCGGACGTCGTACGTATCCTGGTGAAGGACGGCGCGGTGACGGGCGTGGCGCTTGCCGACGGGACCGAAATCTCCGCGGCTACCGTCATCTCCGGCGCCGATCCGCGGCACACGTTCCTCCGCCTGGTCGATCCGGTCGAGCTCGAGCCCGATTTCCGCACCCGCATGCGCAACTACCGGTGCCCAGGCACCGTGGCCAAGCTCAACTTCGCGCTGCGCGGGCTGCCGGCATTCCGCGGCGTGAGCGGGGATCCCGCCGCGGCGCTGCGCGGCCGCGTGCACATCGGACCGGGGATCGATTATCTCGAGCGCGCCTTTGATGCGTCGAAGTACGGCCAGACATCACCGGCGCCTTACCTCGACATCGCCTTCCCGTCGCTGCTCGATTCGTCGATGGCGCCGTCGGGCCGCCACGTGATGTCGGTCCACCTGCAGTACGCGCCATTCACCCTGCGCGCCGGCTCCTGGGAGGGGCGCGCCGATGCGCTCGCCGACCTGGTGATGCAGGCGCTGGAAGATTATGCGCCGGGCGTCACCGCGCTGGTGGAGCACCGCCAGGTCATCACCCCTCTGGATCTCGAGCGCGTCTACGGATTGACCGGCGGGCACATTCATCATGGCGA
>JBKJRJ010000549.1:0-2973 GCA_046594705.1 Vicinamibacterales bacterium | reverse complement strand
GCGGCGACGCGCCCGCCGCCGACCTTCCGGCACAGCGTCTGCGCGATGACGCCTTTGAGTGATTCCGACAGCATGATCCGGATCTGCGCCTGGCGATCGGAGGGGAACTGGTCGATGACGCGGTCCACCGTCGACGCCGCCGTGGTGGTGTGCAGCGTGCCGAACACGAGGTGTCCGGTTTCCGCGGTCTCAATCGCGATCGCTACGGTTTCGAGATCGCGCAGCTCGCCGACCAGGATAATGTCGGGATCCTCGCGCAGCGCCGCGCGCAGCGCATCCTTGAACGAGTCGGTATGCGTCCGCACCTCGCGCTGATTGATCAGGCACTTCTGGTTCGGGTGGACGAACTCGATCGGGTCTTCGATCGTGATGATGTGATCCTGCCGCGTCTTGTTGACGTGGTCGATCATCGCGCACAGCGTGGTCGACTTGCCCGACCCGGTCGGGCCGGTGACGAGGACGAGTCCCTTCGAGAGGCCGCACAACTGCAGGATGTGCGGCGACAGGCCGAGTTGCTCCGCGGTCAGGATCTTCGACGGGATGACGCGGAAGACCGCGCCGGGCCCGCGCCGGTCGGCAAAGATATTCGAGCGGAAGCGCGCGAGATCCGGGATCTCGTAGGCGAAGTCGGTGTCGTGCCGCTCCGCATACTCCTTGCGGTTCTTCTCGGGCATGATCGGCGCCAGCAACTGGACGATCTCGGGAGCCGTCACCGGCAGGAGCGCCGGATCCAGCGGCTGCATGTGGCCGTCCTTCCGGATCATGGGCACGGACCCCACGCACAGGTGCAGGTCGGACGCGCCACCCTTCACCATCGCGTGGAACAACTGATCGATTGCGGGTGCTTCGCTCACGAGGCGGATACCTCCGTCACTGAGACTATATGGGCCGCGTTGACGAGAAAGGTCCGGTCGGGAGCTTCGACGTAGCGGAAGGCCTCGGGCTGTCGCGTCCAGTCGCTGACGCGGTCGCGCCCCTCGGGACGGTAGATGCGCACGGCACCGTCCATCCGCTGGTTGTTCGACAGCACCATCGAGACGACGCGCCGGGGTGCCACCTCGTATCCCGGATCCTGGCGCGCCTCGTCGTCCAGCACCTGCACGGCGATGACGTGCAGGCGGTTGTACATGACCGCCTTGCCCGCGCTCTCGGCCCCGACTTCGAAAGGGAAGAATCCCGGTTCGGCGTTCAGGAGGTCGGCAATCCGTTCCGCGCCGTCGCGATGAGTGCTGCCCGCGGCGGTGAAAAAGCACCCCTGCACGACCTCGCCGGTGATCAGGGTCAGCACGGCGTTGGCGCGCCGTTTCTCGAAGCGGAACTCCGAGGCGGACGGGTGAGGGTCCATGGAAGGGGTATCGGCCACTGCCGGATGATTCTAACAGGCAGCCCCGATTCGCCACCCCAGGGGCCCAGGATCACGCGCCTGATGGGCTTGGCAGTGGCGCAGGCGGGGGGGACGGCCCTATAGAGTCCTGCCCCTGCCGCGTTCTATAATCACGAGTTGCTCGATTTCATTCGCACCATCATTTCCGAGGACCAGGCCGAAGGCAGGAACGGCGGGCGGGTTGCGACCCGGTTTCCGCCCGAGCCCAACGGCTACCTCCACATCGGTCACGCCAAGGCGATTTGCCTCAATTTCGGGGCGGCCCGCGACTTCGGGGGCACCTGCAACCTCCGGTTCGACGACACCAACCCGGTGCGGGAGGACGTCGAGTACGTCGAGTCGATCCAGGCGGACGTCCGCTGGCTCGGCTTCGAGTGGGACAGCCTGCACTATGCGTCGGATTACTTCGAGCAGCTCTACGACTACGCGGTGGAGCTGATCGCGAAGGACAAGGCGTACGTCGACAGCCAGTCGAGCGATGACATCCGGCGGCTGCGCGGCACGCTGACGGAGCCGGGCACGGACAGCCCTGACCGCTCCCGCTCCGCGGCCGAGAACCTTGCCCTCTTCACGCGCATGCGGGATGGCGAGTTCCCCGATGGCGCGCACGTGCTGCGCGCGAAGATCGACATGACGTCGCCGAACATCAACCTGCGCGACCCGGTGCTCTACCGCATCAAGCGGGCGCACCACCATCGCACCGGCGATGCGTGGTGCATCTATCCGATGTACGACTTCGCCCACCCGCCCTCGGACGCGCTCGAGCGCATCACGCATTCCCTCTGCACCCTGGAGTTCGAGGACCATCGTCCGCTCTACGACTGGCTGATCGACAGCCTGCCGGTGCCGGCCAAGCCGCGGCAGATCGAGTTCGCGCGCCTCAACCTCACCTATACCGTGATGAGCAAGCGCAAGCTGCTCGAGCTGGTGGAGGAGCGGCGCGTCAGCGGCTGGGACGATCCGCGCATGCCGACGCTGGTCGGGATGCGGCGGCGCGGCTACCCGCCCGAGGCGATCCGCAATTTCTGCGACCGCATCGGCGTCGCCAAGAGAGAGAACCTGATCGACATGGCGCTCCTCGAGCACGTGGTGCGCGAAGAGCTCAACGCCAGGGCGCCGCGCGTGATGGGCGTGCTGCGGCCACTCCGGCTCGTCATCGAGAACTACCCCGAGGAGCAGACCGAGTACCTCGACGTGGTGAATAACCCCGAGGACGCGCAGGCCGGGACGCGGAAGGTGCCCTTTTCACGGGAGCTCTTGATCGAGCAGGACGACTTTCGCGAAGACCCGCCGAAGAAGTTCTTCCGGCTTGCCCCCGGCCGCGAGGTGCGCCTGCGCTGCGCGTACTTCCTGACCTGCACCGGCGTCGTCAAGGATCCGGCAAGCGGCGAGGTCACCGAGCTGCGGTGCACCTACGATCCCGCCACCCGGGGCGGCGACGCGCCCGATGGGCGCAAGGTGAAGGCGACCCTGCACTGGGTCTCCGCCCCGCATGCCGTGCGGTCCGAGGTGCGGTTGTACGATCGGCTGTTCAACGCCGCGGAACCGGCCCGATCCGAGGACTATCGCGCGGATCTGAACCCGGCTTC
>JBKJRJ010000532.1:0-6802 GCA_046594705.1 Vicinamibacterales bacterium | reverse complement strand
GCTACCGCCGATGGTACTGCGTGGGTAACTGCGTGGGAGAGTAGGTCACTGCCGGGATTATTTGTTCGACCGACCGCCCGCTTCATCTCGTGATGAAGCGGGCATTTGTCTTTCTGCTCTCGTCCTCACGCGATGATCGGGCGTCAGAACACTGGCGCTCGCATCCGCCGATCGGGTACCCTCCCTCCCCGCCATGCCCGAGCGTCATGCCGTCGCGCGGCAAGCCGCGCCGTTCCCGTCCGCGATGACCCTTCATCCCGGGCGAATCCTTACCCAAACGCCATCAACTGATCGACGGGGACCACACTGTTTCATTTCTGCCGGAGGATCACCGTACGGTGATCCTCGTGCGCGACGTGACTTCGAATCGTTCGTGATTTCCCGGACCGTTGGTGGTACACGACTTGCGACGGCGCCGGGCACACCGTTACTCGTTGTCGGAGGAGTGTTATGCAGCATGGCGCGCACATCGGACCGTCGGTTGTCGTCAAGGGCGAGATCTCGGCCAACGAACCCTTGCGCGTGTCGGGCCGCGTCGAGGGGACGATCGAGGTCACCGGCCACTTGCTCACCATTGAAGCCGGCGCGCATGTCAGCGCGGGCGTTGCCGCCGGGTCGATCGTCGTGTCCGGCACGGTGACGGGGACGCTGGTGGCGGATGATCGCATCGCCCTGCTCGCCGGCGCCGAAGTGGAGGGCGACCTCAGCGCCCCACGACTGGTGGTCGAAGATGGCGCCTCGGTGCGGGGCAAGGCGGTCATCGCCGGCCCACGGACGATAGATCTGGCGCGCGCGTCGTAAAATCGGAACGTGATCTTCGTCGGCACGGCGGGCTGGAACATCCCTCGCGCCCACAAGGGGCGGTTCCCGGTGAACGGCACCGGCCTGCAGCGCTACTCCGCGCCCTTGAACGCGGCCGAGATCAACACGTCCTTCTACCGGCCCCACCAGCCCGCGTCCTACGAACGCTGGGCGTCCAGCGTGCCCGACGGCTTCCGCTTCTCGGCCAAGGTCCCCAAAGTCATTACCCACGAGCGTGGCCTGACTCGCGCGCGCGAACCGCTGGCGCGGTTTCTTGGCGAGGTCGCCGGCCTCGGCGAGAAACTCGGTGCGCTCCTGGTACAGCTGCCACCATCCCACGCGTTTGACGCCCGTCGCGTCGGCCGCTTCCTGGAGTTGCTCCGCGGCAGGTTCGCGGGCGGCGTGGTCTGCGAGCCGCGGCACCAGACCTGGACGTCCCCAGCCGCCGCGCGGCTGCTCGACAAGTTTCACGTCGCCCGCGTGGCCGCCGATCCTCCGCGCGCCGCCGGACTCGAGGTGCCCGGAGGATGGCCGGGACTCGTCTACTATCGCTGGCACGGCTCGCCGCGCCCGTATTTCTCGTCTTACCCGCCGGAACAATTAGCGAAACTCGCGGTCAAACTGTCCGAAGAGGGTGTGGACGCGTGGTGCATCTTTGACAACACCGGCGCGGGATCGGCGGCGGCAAACGCGCTGGATCTGCGGGGCGTGGCCCGCTAGCCGTCGCGTGACCCGTCCCGCCGTCTCGGCCCTCGTGCTGTTCCTCGTCATGGTCGTCCCTCTGGGGGCGCAGACGCCGCTGGCCGGGCAGACGCCGTCGGCGTATCGCATCGACCCTCGGCCGAAAACGCCCGCAGAGCTCGCCAGCCGATACACCCCGGCGCAGATCGACATCCTCGAGATGCTCAATCGGCGCGACCGCGCGCATCTACTCCGCGCCGATCCTCCGACGCCCGGCATCGTCGTCCCGATCGCCTGGTCGGACGACCCCCTGGTTGTACAGCCCTTTTCCGCAGACGTGGCCATCCGCCGACCCGCACGCAAAAGCGATTGTCGTGCACCAGGCGATACAGGCGTTCGGCGCCTACGAGAAGGGCCGGCTGGTTCGATGGGGCCCGGTGAGCACCGGCCGGAAGGAGACCGCCACCCCCGACGGAGCGTTCAACCTGACCTGGCGCGCGCGCAGCCGGCGCAGCACCGACAACCAGGACTGGCTGCTCGAGTGGTACTTCAACTTCGTGAACGCGCGCGGCGTATCGTTCCACCTGTTCGACCTGCCGGGTTACCCTGCCAGTCATGCCTGTGTGCGGCTGCTGCTCCGCGACGCGCAGTGGATTTACGGGTGGGGCGAGGCCTGGAGTCTCGACGACAGCCGACGCGAACTGATGACGCCCGGGACGCCGGTGCTCGTCCTCGGGACTTATCCGTTCAGTAACCCTCCGGCGTGGCTGTCGCTCGAGACGCTGGCGGCGCCCGTTGTGCTGCCGCCCGCGCCGTGGGCTACGACGGCCCGGACGCCGGCACCTGTTTTCTGAGTCCCTCGGGCAGGTAGCGATCGATCAGCGAATCCGGGTAGCCGTGCCCCCGCGGTCCTGACAGCGCCTCCTTTGCGATCGCATATGTATAGCGGTCGTCGGGCGCGGCCAGCTCGAGGACCGCGGCATACTCGCTCAGTAGCTCCTGGCGCCGAACCTGTAGTGAGGGCTGGTCGACCAGGTCCTCCTGCATCTCGCCGAGAAGCGCACGGTATTTTTCGCAGATCACCCACAGCTTCGCCGCGCTGACGCGGTGGCCGTAGATCAGCGGCTGCTGGTTCACTCCGACGTAGGTTGCGCACGCCGCGAACGCGGCAACCGCCATCACGGCCGACGCGAGATGAAGACCGTACCCGCCGGGAACCGCAACGGCGCTCACCACCGCCGAAGTTCCCGACAGCGCCAGCAGCGCGATCCTGGCATACGAACTTCGCAGTGAGAGCCTGGCAGCAGCCTCCGCGTGCCCCTCGTAGGCGGCGAGGGCGCTGCCAAAACTCAGACGCACGTGCTCCGCCTGCGTGATCTGGAACATGGTGAAGGGAGGAAGGCAAGGAGTACGCCAGCTGAACCGATCGGAAACACTCGACAATCGTCGAGTGACACCTTCCCCTGCCGTCAGCGGGCGAACGCGCCATGAACATTCGGCATGGTCGGGGCGAGTCAGAACTGGAACAGCAGGCCGATCGACGGACCCAGCGCCTCGATGTCGGGATTGCGTCCGGCGCCGGCGAGGCTCGCGTTGGACACGTGGATCAGCTGAAGGGTCGAGACCAGGTGCACGCGAGGACGCACGCGGAGGGTCACCCCGCCGCCTCCGATCGCCAGATAGTTGAAGCGTGTGCCCCGTGGGGGTGAGGCGATCGCCGTATGTGAGATTCCGACATCCCCCTGGACGAACATCGTCAGCCGGCCGTGCTGATACGCGCGCACACGGATACCGATGGTCAGCCCGAGCAGAACCGCGTCCTCAGCGCGCTGCGACACGTAGGCGAGCCGCTGCGTCGCGCGGACGACCACGCCGTTGCGCAGTCCATAAGTGACGGCTTCGCTAAGGCCGTACAACTCTTCGTGAGAGACGTTGTAGTTCCAGGCCTCGACCGCCGCGAAGGCCTCCGTCTCGAGATGCCATCGCGCGGCGGCGAATGGATCCCCTGTAGCGGACGGCGTTTGTGCGTGCGCGGGTCGCGCGAAGAGCGCGGCCATCAGCAGCGCGTGGAGTATCGTAAGGCCCATGCGACGTTTCGCGCCCGCCGTGGTGATCGCCATCGTGCTGCCGGTCATGGGTGTGGTGGCGGGAGGCGTCGTGTGGGCGCAGGAGACGGTCACACTCCGATCCGACCTCCTCTTGTACGGCGACAACACAGAGTTCCGCAACCCTTTTCGGGAAGGTGAGACGATCTTCGGGGCCGCCGCGCGGGTCGCGCTCGAGGTGACGATCAACCCGCGAGTGCGGATCGACCTCGGCGCCTTCGGGAATCAGCGGTTCGGTTCCGACCAGGCCTTCGAACAGGCGCGCCCGGTGATCGCGATGACCTGGCGCGGCGGCAGCTCGACTTTCACGTTCGGCACCCTGCCGGCGCTATCCCCCGACGGTCCCCCGGGCCCCGACGGCGGCGGCCCGCACGCCCTGCTCCCGCCGCTCCAGCGCGAAACGCTGGCCTTCGAGCGTCCCTACGAAGCAGGACTGCAGTGGACCTTCGAAGGCGCCAGGCTCCGGCACGGGATCTGGCTCGAGTGGCAGCAGCTGAACACCCCCGCTCACCGCGAACGGTTCGACGGCGGCGCGAACGCGCGGGTGACGCTGACACGGCACGTGTCCGTCCCGCTGCAGCTGCACATCGTTCACGAAGGCGGGCAGTTGTTCAACACCGGACCCGTGGCGGACAGCGCCGCCGTGGCGGCCGGCATTGCGCTCAATGGATCCACGCCGCACGCCGGCACCGTTACCCTCGAGCTCCTCGGCCTCGCTTCGAAGTCGGTACCGGATCGCCAGAGTCCCGACGGCAATCGCAACGGCTCAGCCTTCTTCGGCAGGCTCGCCGCCCAACGCCACGGCTGGCGCGGGCATCTGCTCGCCTGGCGCGGGCGGAACTTCGTCAAGGACGAAGGCGACGCCAACTACCTGTCGATCCGGCGAGACGGGTCACGGTATGGCGGAGTGCGGGACTATGCAGAGGCGGGACTCGCGCGCCGCTTCCAGCTTGCGCCAGGTGCGGTGATCGAAGTCTCGGGAAGACTCCACCGCACCGAGCGCTTTGTCGAATACTCCTACCGCGTCCTCAGCATCGCGTCGCTGAAGTGGCGCGTGCGCTAAGGCCGGAAGTAGCCATCGGCGCGGAAGGTCGTGGTCTCCCCGGGCCGCACGTAGACGCCCAACGCAATCGGCTCGTAGCCACCCCAGTCGATTTCGATGTGGTGACTGCCGGCTTCCAGGTTGATGTGCTGGAAGATGCCATCGAAGTCGTTGACGAGCCCGACGTCGTAGCCGTCGGCGAACGCCCCAGGCCCGTGAGCGCGCCGTGCCCCTTCGCCAGCGGGTTCAGGTCAGGCCGAAGCTGAGCTGTAAAGAACGCCGCAAAAATATCACCGGCGCTGCACGCCGTACGATCCCTCCCAACCTTCCCACCTCCAGCGTCAGAACTCTTACTTCTTCGCGGCCAGCAGCTTCTCCATGTCGTCCATCACGCGATTCATCTTCTGCAGCGTGAGTTGCAGCGGCTCGTTCGTCGTCATGTCGACGCCCGCGTCCTTCAACAGCTCGATCGGATACTTGGAGCCGCCTGCCGACAGGAACGTGAGGTAGCGCTTGGCGGCGGCGGGATCACCAGCGATCACCTTTTCGGAGAGCGCGGCCGACGCGGTGAATGAGGTGGCGTACTGGAAGACGTAATAGTTCAGATAAAAGTGGGGGATAAAGGCCCACTCGTGCGCCACGTAATCTTCGACCAGGCAAACGCCGGTGTCGTGGCCGTAGTACTTGCGCGTAATTTCGAGATAGAGCTTGTCGAGCGCCTCGCCCGTGATGGGCTGCCCCTTCTCGGCCATCTCGTGGATGCGCAGCTCGAATTCGGCGAACTGGGTCTGCCGGAAAACCGTGCCCTTGATGTTCTCGAGATAGTTGCCGAGCAGCGACAGCTTCGCGGTGTCGTCCGTGATCGTCCTGAGCATGTGCTCGATGAGCAACGCTTCATTGAAGGTTGACGCCACCTCGGCGACGAAGGTGGGGTAGTTGGCCAGGTGGAAGGGCTGCGTCTTGTTGGACAGGTAGCTCTGCATCGTGTGCCCGAGCTCGTGCGCCACCGTGCTCATGTCGGAGTATTTGCCGTTGAAGTTGATCAGCATGTACGGGTGGATGTCGTAGGCGGCCCCGTTGGAATACGCGCCTGACCGCTTGCCTTCATTCGGCAGCAGGTCGATCCAGCGCTCGCGAAACGCGCGCGTGACGGCGGTCACGTATTCCGGGCCCAGCGGCGCAAGGGCGGCCAGCACGTGCTTCTGCGATTCTTCCGGCGTATAGGTCAGGTCGGCCGACCCGACCAGGGGCGCGTAGAGGTCGTAATAGTGCAGATCCGGAAGCTTCATCATCTTCTTGCGAAGCTGCAGGTAGCGGTGGAAGGTGGGAAGCCCTTCATTGACCCCCTGCACCAGGCGCGTATACACGGTCGTCGGGATGCTGGGTCCGTCGAGCGCCGCGTCGATCGCCGTCTCGTAGTTGCGGGCGTGGGCGTAGAACTCGTTCGTCTGCACCTGCCCGTTGAGGGTGGCGCCGAACGTGCCTTTGTACTGACCGAGCGCACCGAAGAAAGCCGACATCACCTTCTGTCGATCGGCGCGGTCCGGCACGCCGCGATAGAGGCTGAAGGCGGACGAATCCAGCTTCACCGTCTTCCCGTCGCTGAGGGTGACCGACGGATACGGAAAGTCGGCGTTGGACAGGATGTTGTAGACCGACGATGACGCCCCGGTCGCTAGGGAGGACGCCGCGAGCAGCCGCTCCTCCTTGTCGCTCAGCGTGTGCGCCGCGCGCCGCTGGATGTCATTGAGGTAGTGTGCGTAGGTTTTGAGCCGAGGCTCCTGGCCGGCCCACTGGTCGATCGTCGCCTTGCCCATCTTCAGGATGTCCGGCTCGAGAAACGCGATCGTCTCGCCGAATGTCGAGCCGATCTGCTGCATTTCCTGCTGCATCCCCTGATACTTGCTGACCCGGGTGTCCTGGTCGGAGATCAGGCTGGCGTAGAGGTAGACCTTCTGGAACTCTTTCGCGATGCGATTGGCCGTATCGAGGGCGTCGGCCAGCTGAGACGGCGACGTGAGCTTTCCCCTGAACGCGGCAATCTTCGCGAATTCCGGCTGGATCTTGTCCTTGGCGGCGCCCCACGCCTCATCCGAGGCATAGAGGTCGGCGAGATTCCATTTGTACTTGTTGTCGATCTTCGCGCGGTCGCCCTGAGCGTTCGCGACGAGGC
>JBKJRJ010000470.1:0-3456 GCA_046594705.1 Vicinamibacterales bacterium | reverse complement strand
TACCGGATCGGCGAGGAAATCCTCCGCCCCGCGCTGGTCGCCGTCGGGAAAGAGCCCGCCTCCGCATAAAGCTACGGCGGGCAGGCCCACTCCCGCGTCACGCGACCGCGCGTGGCGTAGATCGGAGGTCGGCCCCGCCCGCCCTCGCGCCTCGCCCAACCGCGTTCAGCTGCGCTGCGCCGGCAGGGTCGGGTTCCGCTCGAACCCGAACCTGTGCTGGTGCCACTGCGGGTACGGCTCGGGCAGCGCGCTGACTTCGTCGAGCCGCGCCGACTCCTCCGGCGTCAGCCGGAAATCGGCGGCCGCGAGAATGTCGCGCAACTGCGCTTCGTCGCGCGCGCCGAGGATTACGGTATCGACGCACGGCTTGTGCAGCACCCAGTTGATCGCGACCTGCGGGATCGTGACGCTGCGCTCGCGCGCGATCGCCTCGAGGGCGTCGACGATCCGGTAGAGCCGCTCGAAGTCCACCGTGCCGGGAACGCCCAGCTCGTTGACGCGGGCGAGTGCCGGCTTCGGCGTGTCGCGCCGGAACTTGCCCGTGAGCAGCCCGGCCTGGAGCGGACTCCACACCATGAGGCCAACTTTCTGATCCGTGGCAAGCGGCGCGATCTCGTGCTCGACGTCGCGCGCCACGAGCGAGTAGTTCACCTGCTGCGTGATGTAGCGCGGCGCGCCAATCCGATCCGAGACTGCGAGCGCCTTCATCACGTGCCACGCCGAGTGATTCGAGCAGCCGATGTAGCGGACCTTCCCGGACGTGACAAGGTCGTCGTAGGCGCGCAGCGTCTCCTCGACCGGTACGATCTGGTCGGGCTCGTGGCAGAGATAGAGATCGACGTAGTCGGTCTGCAGACGACGCAGGCTGGCCTCGCACGCCGAGATGAGGTACTTGCGCGAGAGTCCCGTGCCGTGCGGCCCTGGGAACATGCGCTGATACGCCTTGGTGACGAGGACGAACTCCTGGCGGCGTCCCTTCAGCGCTTCGCCGAGCACCTCTTCGGCGCCGCCGTTCGAGTAGACGTCGGCGGTGTCGAGGGTCGTGACGCCGCTGTCGCGGAGGAGGTCGAGGATGCGGACGGTCTCGGCGACGCCGAGGTTGCCCATCTTAGCGAAGCGGTCGCGTCCGCCGAGGGTCATCGTGCCGAAGCTGAGGGCCGACACTTCCAGACCGGAATTCCCGAGAAAACGCTGTTCCATGGGTCACAACTATAATGCGCGGACCACGCGCCCAAGCACCTCGAAGGTGACCGGATCGACCGTCACCAGGGTGGCGTCTTCCTTGGGAGAAGACGTTTCATGGGCACATACTATAGACTTCCTCCATGCCACTGTTTGAATACGCCTGCCAGGGCTGCGGACGCCACTTCGAGGCCTTCGTGACCGCCAACCGGACTCCCGCCTGCCCGGCGTGCGAAGGCGCCGACCTGCAGAAGCTGCTCTCGACGCCCGGCATGGTCGGCACCGCGGGGCGCAAGGAGACCGAGGCCATCCCGGCCTGCCGCTCGCAGGGCGGCTCGTGCGGCTGCGCGCACAATTCCTCGCTGAATTAGTCAGAACACGGTGAGCCATGGCCACGCCTATTGAGTCGCGCGGATACGCGCATCCGGATGTCCTGGTCTCGACGGACTGGGTCGAACAGCATCTCAAGGACCCCAAGGTCCGCATCATCGAGTCGAACGAGGACACGCTGCTCTACCCGTCCGGACATCTGCCCGGCGCGGTCCACGTGGACTGGACGACCGACCTGAACGACCAGATCCGCCGCGACTACATCACGCGCGAGGGCTTCGAGGCGTTGATGGTGAAGATCGGCGCGACCAACGACACCACCGTGGTGTTCTACGGCGACAAGAACAACTGGTGGGCCTGCTACGCCTTCTGGGTGTTCCAGCTGTTCGGCCACACCAACGCCAGGGTGATGGACGGGGGCCGGCTCAAGTGGGAAAAGGAGTCGCGCGCCATGAGCCGCGACGTGCCGTCGTACCCGAAGACGAGCTACACCGCCAAGGACCGCAACGACGCTCCGCACCGCGCCTATCGTGACGATGTGCAGGCGCACCTGAAGAAACAGGGTCAGCTGGTCGACGTGCGCAGCCCCGAAGAATACGCCGGCACGCGCATGCACATGCCCGACTACCCGAACGAGGGCGCGCTGCGCGGCGGCCATATCCCCGGCGCGAAGAGCGTCCCCTGGGCGCGCGCGATCAACCCCGACGAGGGCACGTTCAAGCCGGCGGCCGACCTGAAGAAGCTGTATCTCGAGGATCAGCAGCTCTCCCCCGACAAGGAGACCATCGCGTACTGCCGCATCGGCGAGCGCAGCAGCCACACCTGGTTCGCCCTCAAGTACCTGCTCGGCTTCAAGAACATCCGCAACTACGACGGCAGCTGGACCGAGTGGGGCAACATGGTCGGCATGCCGATCGAAAAGTAGGCAGAGCGGTAAGGTCGCAGGCCGCAGTTAGAAGGCAGAGGACGGGTGCCGGAGAAGCTTCAGAAACTGATCGACATGTTCCAGATGTTCGATCCCGCGGATCGAACCGATTTGCTCCTCAGCTACGCCGACCAGTTCAAGGAAGTGCCCTCGTCCCTGGCGACGCGGCCCTTCGCGAAATCCCATCAGATTCCGCAGTGCGAATCAGACGCCTACGCCTGGGCGCAGAAGCACCCGGACGGGACGATCAACCTGTTCTTCGCGGTGGAGAATCCCTCCGGCATTTCCGCGAAGGCGCTTGCCGCGATCCTCGACAAGACGCTGTCAGGCCTGCCGGCGACCGAGATCGCCACGGTCAGCACCGACATCGTCGAACAGATCTTCCGGCAGAACATCTCGATGGGCAAGGGCCTGGGGCTGATGTCGATGGTCCAGGCCGTCCAGGCCCTGGCGAAAGCCGCCGCCGCGTCGGGATAGCCCGTGAATGACCTGTTCATCGCCGCCGTCGGGCTCGGCCTTCTCGGCTCGGTGGTGGCGGGCCCCGCTGTGGCGTACGGCCTCGAGTGCCTCCCGCCGCATCGGCGCCGAACGGCAGAATGGCTGCTGATTGCCGGCGCGGTGATTTTCGCCGTCGCGGCGGATCTTTTGTCGGAAGGTCCCGGCGCTGAAGGCGCGGCCGTCTATGTGATCGCCGCCCTGCCGGGCCTGATCGCGTTCCTGGTCTCGCGCTCGCTCCTCGCGAGCACGCTCGTGTCGCTGGTCCCGTTCTATCTCGTGATCGCGGTCCTCACGCGAGGACGGACGACGTTCGCGCCGGAGCTCGCCCTCGACCGGTGGTTGCCCGTGCAGCCCGCGTGGATGTTGGTCTACGGCTCACTCTACGTGTTCGTCGTGATCCTGCCGCTGCTCGTCGTCCGCGGGCAGGACCTGGCGCGCCGCGCCATGAAAGCGTACGTGTTCGTGATCGTGGTCGCGTATGCCGGGTTCCTGGTGTATCCGACCGCGGCGCCACGGCCAGA
>JBKJRJ010000458.1:0-3023 GCA_046594705.1 Vicinamibacterales bacterium | reverse complement strand
CCGCGCTGCCCGCGTCCCGCCACCGGATCGTTGCAGCCGCCGAAATGCGCCTTGACGTAGTCGCGCGAGCCGATCAGGCCCTGTTCCTCACCGGTCCACAGTCCGATCCGGACCGTGCGGCGCAGCGTCACCCCGCTCTGCTTGAGGAGCCGCATCGCTTCCATCATGGCGGCCGACCCGGCGATGTTGTCGGTGGCCCCGGTGGACGCGTGCCAGGAATCGAAATGCGCGCCGAGCATCACGATCTCGTCGGCTTTGTCGGTGCCGGGGATCTCGCCGACCACGTTGAACATCGCCGGGTTGGGCGTGTAGGTGTTCTTGATGTCAGCCTCGATGGTGACGGACAGGTTCTTCGCCACCATGCGTGCGAGCCGGCCGTACTGCTCCGCGGGAATCGAGATGCGCGGGAGCCCGGCGGCGGGTTCCGCCTGCCGGTCACCGCCGCCGATGGTGTAGATGCCGTGGCCGCGCGGCGCCGTGGACAACAGCCCCGCCGCACCCTCGCTCTTGAACCACGCGTTGCGATCGAAGCCCCCCTCGCCGAATCCGCCGCGCTCGCCGCGCTGGCGGCGGCCCGCGGCGTTGGGATTCGCCACGCCGAATTCCGGGCCGGGGTTGGCCGCCAGCTCGATGCGCTCCAGCGCTTCCGCCGTTTCGCGCGCCGCGGGGGCGGTCCAGTACGCCGCCACCTCGGGGGCCGCCTCCGTCAGGATCCACTTGCCCTTCAACGTCCCGGTATATTTCTGCAGTTCCTCCGCCGTGGTCTCAACCACGAGCGCCACGTCACCGCGCTGGAGACCGTTGGTACCGGGCGTCCAGCTGGTGGGCGTGCCGGGGATCGGGAAGGCCTGCGGCGACACGGCCGCCAGGTAGAACTTGTCGTTGCTCCAGCCGTAGGCGAACTGGTTGTTCGTGTCGGACCAGGGTTCGAGGGCGACGTGCTGCAGGCCCCACTCCTTCATTTTCGCGGCGGCCCATTCGCCGGCCTTCTGCGCGTTGGGAGAGCCGGTCAGCCGGGGACCGTGCACATCGGTCAGCCAGCTCGAAATCTCCATAACCTGCGAGGTCTGGGTGTTGAGCCCCAGCGCCTTGATTTTATTAATGCCTTCGTAATCGATCTTCTCGCCCGTGGCGCCCAGCGGCAGCGCGGCGGCGGCGGCGAGCAGGACGGCGCACGCCATAGCCAGTTGCTTCATTCGCATCCTCCGGCCAAAGCATAACGCGACTTCGATCACAGAAACGGAGACCGGGCGACATCGTTGTAAAGGCGCGGGCCGCGCGACATTTCCCTCGATCCGCGCGAACTGGCGCATGCGGTGCAGGTTGCGGCCGTTAACGGAATCCGGCACGCCGTGGTCCGGCGGTTGCACTGGCACGCGGAGCCAAGGACAGAGGATCGCCCCGGAGGCCTGAGTATGACACCCGTGCCCGCGACCGCCAGCCAGCCCGAAGCGCCGCTCTTCACCGACGGTCTCGGCGACCGCGTCGTCGCGGTCGACGCGGCGACGGGCGACCTGCTGCAGATCCTCCGGGTGCGCCCGCAGCTACTAGCGGTGCCGTCGTTCGAGTTCGCGCTGCGCGAGCGCGCGGCGCGGCTCGCGAACTTCCGTCACGCGTATTACGCACGGGTGCGGCGCATCGATCGTCACCCCTCAGGGCTGGCGATCGTCTCGGACCACGTGGAGGGCGTGCGGCTGTCCGACATGCTGAGCGTGGCTGCCGCACACGGACTGGTGATCGACCTCAACGCGGCGCTGTGCCTGTTGCGGCAGGTCGTGCCGTCGATGGCGCTCCTGCATGAGAACGCGCGCGATGTCGCGCACGGCCTGCTCGCCCCCGAGCGGCTGATCGTGACGCCGCGGGCCCGCGTGATCGTGGTCGAGCACGTGCTCGGCTCCGCGGTCGAGCAGCTGCAGTTCACTCGCGACCGTCTCTGGCAGGAGCTCCGCATCGGGGCGCCAATGTCGGCCGGCCCGATCCGATTCGATCATCGCGCCGACGTCATGGCGCTCGGTCTCGTGGCGCTCGCCCTGGTGCTCGGACGCCCGATCGCGGGGAATGAGTTCCCCGCGGGCATCGCCTCGCTGCTGAACGAGGCGCGCGCGCGCACCGCCGGCGCGCCCGACCAACCGCTGCCCGACGCGCTGCACAACTGGCTGGCGCGCGCGCTGCAGCTCGATGCGCGGCAGGGCTTCCAGTCCGCGACCGAAGCGCAGATCGGCCTGGAAGACGCGCTGGCGGACGTCGGCGACTTCGTGGCGGCGCCGATCGCGTTCGAGACGTTCCTGTCGCGCTACATCGCGGTGATGCTCGACCCCGTGCCCGCGCAACCACTCGCGGCCGCGCCGCCGCCGCCGATCGCGATGGTCAGTGCGGCGGCGCCGCAGACGTTGGTGCCCCGGTCGACGACGCCTGTGCCGGCTGTTCACCAGGTGGCGGTTTCAGCCGCACTGCCTTCGCCGGTGGCGGCTCCGCAGCCTTCTGCCGTGACGCCGGTGGTGGCCGCGCCACCCCCGCCACCCGCACCGGTCGCTCCGCCGCCCGCCGCCATCGCCGCCGCCGCGGCACCGCGCGACATCGCCGAGCTTTTGGGGGATTTCGACCTGCCCCCGGTTGCCGCGGCGCCAGCGCCGGCGCACCCGGGGCGCCATGAAATCTCCGTGCCTGCGGAGCCGGCCGAGACGCGGTCGCGCTTCGCCGTGCCGCCGGCGGGCGCGGCGCGCTGGCGCCGCCTGGCGGTGGTCGCGCTCGTCATCATCGCCCTGGCGGAGGGTGGCGTCATCGCGGCACGTGCGATGCGAAAGCCGCCGCTGCCCAGGCTCGGGACGTTGTCGCTGCAGACCAACCCGCCGGGCGTGGCCGTGTTCGTGGATGGCGTGGCCCGCGGCAACACACCCGCGCGCCTCTCGCTCGACGCGGGGTCGCACCTGGTCGAGCTGCGCGGCCGCGGCGTGCCGCGCGTCATCCCGATCACCGTCACTGCCGGCGCGGAAGCGTCGCAGTATCTCGAGCTGCCCGAAACG
>JBKJRJ010000558.1:0-4475 GCA_046594705.1 Vicinamibacterales bacterium | reverse complement strand
CATCAAGAAGACCGCGTAGCATCCAGGTCGGTCTCAGGACCGGCCCCAACGGCGGGTGGGGGTGGGCCTCGGCCGGTGTCGACACCGGCCGACCGGCCGACAGCTGACGGGGATTTTTACGGAGTATCGCTATGGCAATGAGTGGTGGTGGGGAAAGAGGCGGTCTGAATGCGACCATCAACGTGACGCCGCTCGTCGACGTCATGTTGGTGCTGCTCATCATCATGATGCTGATCGCGCCGATGCTGCAGCAGGGGGTGGCCGTGCAGATGCCGGAGGCGGCGAACACCGGCGAGAAGCCCGACACGCAGGACCAGACCGTCGTAGCGATCGACTCCCGGGGGGCGTTCTACGTCAACGCCCTGCCGGTCACTCCCGACAATCTGATCCCGCAGGTCCAGCGCGTGCTCGAGGACAAGAAAGAGAAAATCGTGTACCTCAAGGGTGACAAGGACGCCAAATATTCGGCCATCATGGACGCGATGGACGCCTTCCGCAAGGCGCAGATCGAGAACATCGCGCTGATCACCGAGAAGAAGAACAAGCCAGGCGGCGCCGGCGGAGGCCAGTAATGCTACACGCCCACAAGCACCACGGCGCCGAGAAGGTCGTGACGGGCTCGGTCCCGCACGCCAGCGCCGACATGAACGTCACGCCGCTCATCGACGTGCTCCTCGTGCTGCTCATCATCTTCATGGCGGCCCTGCCCTTGACCCAGCGCGGGGTCGACGTCAACCTGCCGCTCGAGACCGAGCAGAAGGCGCAGGCCAATCCCGACAGCAACCAGATTGTGCTCGAATACGGAGCCGATCGCTCGATTGCCGTCAACAACCAGCCGATCGCACTCGATCAGCTCGAGACCCGCCTCCGGGACGTCTTCGAGACCCGCAAGGAGAAAACGATGTTCATCGTGGGCGACCCGTCCCTCCGCTACGGCGACATCGTCGCGGTCATCGACGCCGCCAAGGGCGCCGGGGTCGAGAAGGTCGGCATCGTGACGATGGGCATGCGCAACGAAGCGGCGGGAACCGCGGCGCCGCCGAAGGGTGGAAACTAGTTCGTCGTTAGTCGTTGGTCGTTCCAAGGGCCGTCCGGCAACGGACGGCCCTTAGAACGTACCCACCCGCCACCCGCTACTGCGCCAATGGCCGTCAGGGGCGCCTGAACCTCCTGTACAGGCACAGACTGCGTGTGGATAAGCCTCTGCCCCGTCTGCTTCATCCTCCAGCGCCACGGTCGTCAGGCAGGCGCCAGCCTGCGCAGGGATGCTCCGCCGGGGAGGCAGGGGTACGTGAAAAAGGCCGCCCCAGTGGCGGCCTCCTCCCAATCTTCAATCTGCAGTCTCAATCTGCAGTGGTCTATCCCTTGCCGGTCTGCTTGCGCTTCTGGGCGTCCATGACCCTGTTGCGGAGCTTGTCCGCCTCGTCGATGAGCCGCTTCTGAACCGCGGGGTCCTTCTCGATGTTGGCCTGGAGGCGGAGGAGGATGTTCTTGTAGGTCATCGCTTCCATGTAATCCGGATTGAGGCGGAGGGCCTTGTCTTCCATGGCCAGCCCCTTCTGGATGAAGTCACGCTTCTCGGCGGGGGAGAGGCGGAAGTCGCCGCGGGTCTTGTCCCAGTAGAAGACGGCGACGCGGTGGTAACCCTCGGGGTTGTTCGGCTCGAGGGCGGCCGCCTGCTCGAGGGCCGCGATGGTCCTGGGGAAGTCGCCCTGCCGGTTGTAGTAGCCCGCCTTGCCGGCCAGGACCGACGGGTCGTTCGGCTTGACCTCGGACGCTTTGTTGTACTGGGCCTCGGCGTCGTCGTAGCGGCCGGCATCCTCGTAGAGCTTGGCGAGCGCCATGTAGTTGCCGGGCTCGTTGGGCTCGAGGGCGATGATTTCCTTGTAGACCGGTTCGGCCTTGACCGGGTCGTTCAGCTTGTCGGAGGCGTAGGCGGCGGACAGGTATTGGAGCGCGGACTTCTTCCACTGGATGTCCGTGTTCTTGTCGGCGGCCTTGCGGTAGTTGGCGATCGCCTTGTCGATATAGGCGTCGTTGGCCGCCTCACCCTGCTTGGCGGGCTTGTAGAGCTGGTCGTAGCTGTTGCCGAGGAAAAAGTACGCCGTGGCCAGCTGGGGCAGCTTGTCGAAGCTGGCCTCGTGCTCGACCACGACCTCGTACTTCTCGGCTGCCTTTTTCCAGTCCTTCTGGGCGTACAGGACGTTGGCGTCCTTGAAGTTCTTGACCGCGCTCAGCGTGCCCCAGGAATACTTGCCGCAGCCCGCCGCCGCCATGCTGAGCCCCACAACGAGGGCCATGGACGCCGCGGAAGCCGCGCGAAATCGGATGGTCATGCTCTCCCCTTCTCGCGCCGATTACAATGCATCAAGGGGTCAGTATATTGGCGCCCTCACGGGCCGTCAACCGACACCATTTCCGGCTTAGACACCAGACATCATGATCCGGTTCGAGGACCTCATAGAGAAGGTCCGCACGACTAACCCAGACGCGGACGTCGAACTGCTGAGGCGGGCCTATGTATTCTCCGCCTACGAGCACAAGGGACAGGTGCGCCACTCGGGGGAGCCCTACCTGGTGCACCCCCTGGAGGTCGCCGATCTGCTCGCCGACATGAAGCTGGATGTCGTGGCGGTGGCCGCCGGGCTGCTGCACGACATCGTCGAGGACACCCAGACCCCGATCGCGCGCATCAAGGAGCTGTTCGGGGCCGACATCGCGCATGTCGTCGAGGGGGTGACCAAGCTCGGGGCCATCCCGTTCTCGTCGAGCGAGGAGCGGCAGGCTGAGAACTTCCGCAAGATGCTGCTGGCGATGGTGGACGACATCCGCGTCATCCTCGTCAAGCTGGCCGACCGGCTCCACAACATGCGGACGCTGCACCACCTGCCGGAGGAGCGCCGCATCAAGATCGCGCAGGAGACCCGCGACATCTACGCCCCCATCGCCAACCGGCTGGGGATGAGCAAGATCAAGAACGAGCTCGAGGACCTCGCCTTCAAGTACCTCGAATCGAAGCCCTACGAGGCGCTGCGGCAGCAGGTCGAGGGCCGGCGGCGGGCCACCGAGGGGCTGATCGAGGAGCTGCGCGGAACCGTGGCGGCGAAACTGGCCGAGGCGCAGGTCCCGGTCATCCACATCGACGGCCGTATCAAGCGCCTGTTCAGCATCCACCAGAAGCTCAAACGCCAGAAGATCGATCTCGACCAGGTCTACGACTTCATGGCGCTGCGAATCGTCACGCACTCCATCAAGGACTGTTACGCGGCGCTCGGCATCATTCACCAGACGTGGTCGCCGGTGCCGGGCCGCATCAAGGACTTCATCGCGATGCCGCGGCCCAACGGCTACCAGTCGCTGCACACCTCCGTCGTGAGCGACCGCGGCTTCCCGTTCGAACTCCAGATCCGCACGGCGGAGATGCACCGCGTCGCCGAGGAAGGGATCGCGGCGCACTGGAAGTACAAGGAAGGGCGTCACGGGGCGGACCGCGACGAACAGTATTTCCTGTGGCTGCGGCAGCTGCTCGAGTTCCAGCAGGAGGTCCGCGATCCGCAGGAGTTCCTGCAGAACCTGAAGATCGAGCTCTACCCGGAGGAGGTCTACATCTTCACCCCGAAAGGGGAGGTCAAGGCGCTGCCGCGTGATGCGACGCCGGTGGATTTCGCCTACGCGATTCATACCGACGTCGGCCACCAGTGCACCGGCGCGCGGGTGAATGGCAAGATGGTGCCGCTCCGCACCCGCCTGCGCAACGGCGACATCGTCCAGGTGATCACGACCTCGGGGCATCATCCCAGCCGCGACTGGCTGAACATCGCGGTCACCTCTCGCGCGCGCAACAAGATCAAGCACTACATCCACGCCGAGGAAAAGGAGCGCAGCCTCGACCTGGGCAAGAAGGTGTTCGAGAAAGAGGCGCGCCGCTACGGCCTCAACCTCAGGTCGCTGACCGAGGGACCGCTGTTCGCGGCGCTGCTGACGGAGTATGGCTACGGCAAGGCGGAAGAGGTCTTCACGGCGCTCGGCTACGGCAAGCTGGCGGTGAAGAGCGTGCTCGCCAAGCTGGTGCCGAACGAACAGCTCAAGGAGGCTCCCGAGAGCGGATTGGCCTCTGTGGTGCGCCGCGTCCTCGGCCCCGCCGAAGAGAAAATCAAGGTGCGCGGCTTCGACGACCTCATGGTCTTCCGCGCTCGCTGCTGCAACCCGATCCGCGGCGAGCAGATCATCGGATACATCACGCGCGGCAAGGGTGTGTCGGTCCACTCGGCCGCGTGCACCAACGTGGTCAACCTGCTCTACGACCCGGAGCGGAAGATTGACGTCGAGTGGGACAAGGGGTCCGACCCATCGCCCTACACCGTCCGCCTGACGCTTCAGGTCGAGGATCGCAAGGGGATTCTCGCCGACGTCACGTCCAAGATCGCCGCCATCAACACCAACATCCGCAACGTCGAAGCGACGTCGGACGCCGA
>JBKJRJ010000494.1:0-5544 GCA_046594705.1 Vicinamibacterales bacterium | reverse complement strand
CACTCGTGAATCGCGCTTGGTCATGACTGTCTCCGTTTTCCTGATCGGTGGTCTCGACTCATCGTCGCCGCCGGCGCGGCGTCAGCGTTTCTTCGGTTCGGCACGTCGCGGCTCGTCGGTGGGACTGACGGCGTAGGCCCGCGTGTAGTCGAGCGGGGCGGTCCGAACGACCGACTGAATCCCCCCCAGCAGGTGCTGGCGGTACTCGGGACGCGCGTAGTCTTCCTTGCGGTGGCCGAGCGACGTGTACCATTGCCGCCCGCCGTCGAACTCCTGGTACCAGACCGACGGGAAGACGTCGCCGAACGTCGCCGGCGCCTCCTTGGGGTCCTTGATCGCGGTGAGATCGTTGACGGCGAGGATCCGCATGTTGACGTTCATCCGCACGAGCTAATAGCACTCGTCGTCGCGCTCCCAGCGCTCCCCCAGGTGCGACACCGAGGGGTGGGTCCGATCGAGGATGCGGACGCCGAATGCCTGAATCGGCGCGTGGCGCGAGAATGTGCCGCCGAGCAGCCCGTGGAACCACGTCCAGGTCCGCTCCGTTCCGCTGGCGGAATGAATCGCCACGAATCCGCCGCCGGCCTGCACGTAGCGCATCAGGGCGACACGTTGCGCGTCGGTGTCGAACACGACGTTGTTCGTATTGGAAAAGACGACGGCGTGGTACTTCTTCAGGTTGTCGTCGGTGAAGACGCCCGGGTCGTCCGAGACGTCAACGGCGAACCTGTGCTCCGCCGCGAGGGCCCGGATGGCCTCGATCGACGCTGGGATGTTGTCGTGCACGTAGCCGGCGCCGTTTTTCGTATACACCAGCAGCCGGACGTTGGTCCAGTTGACGGGCTTGGGGGTGGCGCCAAGCACCTCGAGCGCGATGACCGCCACGACCAGCAGGCGAGACATTTGTTTGAGGTCCGAACATTAATGTCAGTCACGGCGTCTGTCAAGCCTTGACACCGCACGGGCGTGGACGTATTGTTTTCGCCTCAAACTAATGGGCATCTACCCCACGGCTTCGAACGAGTCCGTTCGCGACGTCAACCGGCACCTGATCCTCGGCCTGATTCGCGCCAGGCAGCCGATTTCCCGGGCCGACCTCGCGCGCGAGACCGGCCTGCAGCGCAGTACCGTGTCGCTCATCACCGAGCAGTTGATCCGCCAGCGCTGGGTCACCGAAGGGGCGACCGGCCAGGCCCTCCGCGGCCGCAAGCCGCGGCTCCTCTACCTGAACGTAGAACGCGCGCGGATCCTCGGCGTCGATATTCGTCCGACCCTGACGACCATCGCGATTGCCGATCCCAACGGACGCGTCATCGCGTATGAGCGGGTCCCGACCGCACCGCGGCCAGAGGTGTTCGTCCGCGATCTGTGCCGGCGACTCCAGTCGTTTCTCCGCGCCCATCCCCGCCTCACCTGCGACGGCATCGGCATCACCGTGCCCGGCGGCGTGGACCACCTGCGCCAGCGGCTCGTGTCGGCCCCCAATCTCGGGTGGCGCGACGTCGACCTCAAAGGGCCTGTCGAGCGGGCCACCGGCATCGCCGTCGAACTGGAGAACGCGGCCAATGCCTGCGCCATCGCCGAGGCCTCGACCGGCACGCACCGCGAGCACCGCGATTTGATCGTCGTGACCGTGTCGGAAGGCATCGGCACGGGGATCGTCAGCGGTGGGCGGCTCGTGCGCGGCGCCTCAGGACTGGCGGGCGAGTTCGGGCACGTCAGCCTGAACCAGGCCGGGCCGCTCTGCGGCTGCGGACGTCGGGGGTGCTGGGAAGTCTACGGCTCGAACTCGGCGGCCCTGCGCGCCTACGCCGACGCCGTGAGCGCGGGCGGCCGGCGGTCGGCCATCCGGAAGGGAACGAGCCTGACCTTCGACCAGTTGCTGACGCTCGCACTGGAGGGCGATCGCGCGGCCACGCGCGCGCTGGACGGGATGGGCACGCAGCTCGGGCGAGGCATCGCGATGCTCGCCACCGGGCTCGCGCCCGGCCTGATTCTCGTCGTCGGCGAAATCACGCGCGCCTGGACCATCGTCGGGCCGGCCATCGAAAAAAGCGCGTCGGAACGGGCGGCCGGCGTGTTGCCCCGCATCGTTCCCGCGGGCGACGGGGCCGAGGCGCGGCTGCGCGGCACCGTCGCGCTGGTCCTGCGGAAGCAGTTCGGCACCGCGAGTGTCGCGTAACCGGTACAAAACGATGAATTCATACAGTCCGTCCGCTGGTAGCTTCGTGCAACGGGTCGAACAGGTCTCCGGCGGCGCTCCGTCGGTCATCGTCGGAGGGGCCGGCAGCAGGGCCGTCGAGGAAGCCGCGATGGACTACGTGCTGCGCGACTGGCGGACGGCCAAGGACTCGGCGGACCCGCGTATCGGCCTCGTCCAGAAAGAATTGCGCCGCACCCCGGATGCGGCGGAGCGCCCGGACACCATCCGATGAAAATCACCGACGTTCGCGCGACGACCGTCACCATCCCGCTCGAAGCGCCGCTGCGCCACGCCAACGGCTGCCATTGGGGACGGTTCGTCCGAACCATCGTGGAGATCGAAACGGACACCGGCTTGATCGGTCTCGGCGAAATGGGCGGTGGCGGCGAGTCCGCGGTGGGCGTCGTGCAGTCGTTGAAGGCGTCGCTGCTCGGGCGCGATCCGGCGCGCCTCGAGGACATGCGGTTCCTGCTCGCTAACCCGACGGCCTCGCTCTACAACAACCGCACGCAGGTGGTCGCGGCCTTGGAATTCGCCTGCCTCGACCTGCTCGGCCAGGCCTGGGGCGTTCCTGTCTGCGACATTCTTGGTGGTCGCGTCCGCGATCGCGTGCCGTTCGCGTCGTACCTGTTCTTCCGTTACGCCGCGGCCGACGGCAACGGGGCGATTCGTTCCGCCGAGCAGCTCGTCGCGCAGGCACGAGCGCTGAAAAAGGCACATGGGTTCCGCTCGCACAAGATGAAGGGGGGCGTGTTCCATCCCGACTACGAGCTCGAGTGCTACCGGGCCGTCGCCGCGGCGCTGCCGGGCGATCGGTTCCGCTTCGACCCGAACGCGGTCTGGACCACCGAGCAGGCCATCCGGTTCGGACGCGCGATCGAAGACCTGGATAACGACTACCTCGAGGACCCGGTCTTCGGTCTGACCGGCATGCGCCATGCGCGCGAGAAGCTGCGCCTGCCGCTGGCGACCAACACGGTGGTCGTCAATTTCGAACAGCTCGCGGCGAACGTGCTGAACCGCGCCGTCGACGTCATCCTGCTCGACACGACGTTCTGGGGGGGCATCCGCGCCTGCGTCAAGGCGGCCGGCGTCTGCGAGACGTTCCAGCTCGGGGTCGCCGTCCACTCCTCCGGCGAGCTCGGGATCCAGCTGGCGACGATGCTCCATCTCGGCGCGGTGGTGCCGAATCTCTCGTTCGCGGCCGACGCGCACTACCATCACCTGCTCGACGACATCATCGTCGGCGGGAAGTTCACCTATCAGGACGGATCCATCCGCGTCCCGGACGGCCCCGGGCTCGGCGTGCGGCTGGACCGCGACAAGCTGGCGCGCTATGCCGAGTTGTACCGGGAGCTCGGGCCCTATCCCTACGATCAGGATCCGGCCCGTCCCGGATGGGCGCCGCTCGTCCCCAACGACCGCTGGGCCGACCCGGCCGATCAACAGGAGCCGTTCATCCGTGGCTGAGACGTTCGAACACGCGCCCGATGCCGCGCGCGACGCCGCGCAAGTGCGTCTCCTGACGACGAAGGTCGTCGAGGACACGCCGGTCTTCGACATGCACACGCACCTGTTTGCGCCCGCGTTCGGGGCCCTGGCGCACTGGGGCATCGACCGCCTGGTCACGTATCACTACCTGGTTGCCGAGTTGATGCGGTCGGCCGACGTGCGGCCGGAGCAGTACTACCGGATGGCGGAACCGGCGCAGGCGGATCTCATCTGGGACACGCTCTTTGTCCGCAACACGCCGCTGTCCGAGGCCACGCGTGGCGTGATCGCGGTTCTCTCGGCGTTCGGGCTCGATCCCGCGGCGCCGGACCTGCGCGAAGCGCGTGCCTTTTGTCGGGGCGTGCGCCTGGAGGATCACGTCGGAGAGGTGCTCGAGCGCGCGCGGGTCGAAGCGGTCGTCATGACCAACGATCCGTTTGACCCGGCAGAAGTGCGCGTGTGGGACGAAGGCCCCGCGCCCGACAGCCGTTTCCACACCGCCCTGCGCCTGGACGCGCTCCTGAAAGACCAGCCCGCCGTGAGCCTGGACGCGCGCCGGTTCGTCGACACCTGGGTCGCACGCATCAAGCCGCTCTACCTGGCGGTCTCGGTCGGCGACGATTTCGCCTGGCCGGCCGACACCCCCGCGGCGCGGCTGATGCGCGACGTGGTGCTGCCGGCGTGCCGCGATCATGGGCTGCCGCTGGCGATGATGATTGGCGTGCGCCGCCAGGTGAATCCGGCGCTCCGGGACGCCGGCGATGGGCTCGGCGGCGCCGCCGATATCACCGCCGTCCACCGCATCTGCGCCGAGCATCCCGACAACCGCTTCCTGGTCACGATGCTGTCGCGTGAGAACCAGCACGAGCTGTGCGTGGCGGCGCGCAAGTTCCCCAACCTGATGCCGTTCGGCTGCTGGTGGTTTCTGAACAACCCGTCGATCGTGTCCGAGATCACGCGCGAGCGGCTCGAAATGCTGGGCGCCAGCTTCATCCCGCAGCACTCGGATGCGCGGGTGCTCGAACAGCTCCTCTACAAGTGGCCGCACGCGAAACGAGAAATCGCCCGCGCGCTAAGCGACCAGTACATCGGGCTGCTAGAGAATGGCCGCCCGGTGACCGTCGCCGAGGTGCGGCGCGACGTCAGGCGTCTCCTGGCCGGCAATTTTCTGCAATGGACACCAGCGCAGCGGTCCAGATGACGGCGGCCAGCGGCTCCGCCTCGACGCGCGCAAACAGTGGACCGAACATCATGGTTGATTGAGTCTGAATGCCAGGATCGTGGATCCGGCGGCGACCGCGATGTACTGCTTGCCGTCGAACATGTAGGTCATGGGTGATGCCTTCCAGCTCTGATTGGTCGGAAAGCTCCAGAGCGGCTGGCCGGTGACCGCATCTGCCGCCATCAACGCGCCCCCTTCTTCGCCGAAGATGACCAGTCCGGTGGCGGTGGCCAGCGTCCCGCCCCATGACTGGCCGGGCCCCGGCTGCGGCAGCTCCCATCGAATCGCGCCGGTGCGAATATCGATGGCCTTGAGGATGCGCTGCGGGACGGGATCGGTCGCCGTCCGCTGCGAGCCGCCGAGATACGCCTTGCCGGCCTCCCACTTGCCGCCGTCGGTCTTCGTATAGATGCTGCACTTCTCGTAGGTCTGGACGTAATAGAGCCCGGTGGCGGGGTTGTAGGACGGCGAGAACCAGTTGGTGGCGCCGTCCTGCGAGGGGCACACCTTGGTGCCGGCGGCGGTCGGCTCCTGCGCCGCCCGCTTGATCGGACGTCCATCGGCGCCGACGCCGCTCGCCCAGGTCAGGTTGCGAACGAACGGCTTGGCGAGCAGCAACGAGCCGGTG